>CAZSWG010000017.1:0-10561 GCA_964610795.1 uncultured Candidatus Saccharibacteria bacterium
TCATTTTCTACATTCTGCGTTGTTTCTTTGGCCTTGGCCCATTGTGAGCAATAGGGTTAACGTCTTTGATGGACAAAATATCTAATTCTTGTGTAGCTAGAGTTCTAATCGCAGAATCTCTTCCTGATCCAACGCCAGATACATATATATCAACTTTGTGTGGACCAGTTTTGCTGATTTTTTCCATAATACTCGCAACTACTTTTGAGGCGGCAAACGGAGTGGCCTTCTTTGGACCAGAAAAACCCGTACCTCCTGCGCTTGCCCAAGTAATTACATTACCTTTCTCGTCAGTGACTGTAATAGATGTGTTGTTATATGAAGCTTTAACATAGATACGGCCCTGTTCAACAGTCTTTGCACTCTTTTTCTTAGCAGCACCAACAGGAGTCTTATCTGAAGGCTTTGCCTGATCTCCTGTTTTTTCTATAACTTTCTTTTTACCCATATTTCTACTTCAATGTTAATTTCCTACGACCACTACCCATAGTGTGGCGTACATTACCTCTCACTGTACGGGAGTTGCGCTTGGTGTTCTGTCCTCTTACTGGCAAATGTTTCATATGTCTAATGCCTCGATAACTTTTAATATTCTTCAAGCGTGTAATGTTGGAACGCACCTCCTGGCGCAATTCACCCTCCACTTTATATACCTGTTCTATTATTTGTTTGATACGGTTAAGCTCATCTTGACTCAAATCCTTGGTACGCTTAGTCAAATCAATCTTGGCTTCTGCCACAATCTTGCCTGCGCGAGCTGGTCCAATACCATAAACTCTCGTTAGGGCTATAACTACACGTTTCTCATCTGGTATGTTGATTCCGAAAAGTCTCATTATCCTTGTTTTTGTTTGTGTTTCGGACTTGTTTTACAAATGACGTAAACCCGCCCTTTGCGGCGGATTACCTGACACTTATTACAGATCTTTTTTACTGATGCTCTTACTTTCATAAACTCATACGCTACATCCGCCAGGTGATTCTGCCTCTGGCAGAATTCTCATCTGGGAGCTCCAGTTTTACCCTATCCCCAGGCAAAATACGAATACGTTTGATGCGCATCTTTCCTGCGACATAGGCTAGAATTTCCCGATCATTATCCAACTTTACCCTAAAGGCAGCTCCCGGTAGGGTTTCCACGATTATTCCTTCAACGGTCATCTAGCGCGGCTTGGATATTAACACAATGACTATTTAGCGTCAACGCTGATACGACCTAGGTCTTCGGGGACTCTGGTAACCCAGAAAGGCCACATTTTAACCTCTCCAGAGCGCACTCCAGGGGTAGAGAAAATCTCACTTTTGAGCTCTACTTCCTTCATCCCTACGATCTTCTTAGTAAACTCGCTTACATCAAAAGGCCTGGTCCAGTTAGATTCAAACTGAACCGCGCTACTGAGCTCCTCGGCCTCAAAGTCCACACTAACTTCACCGTAGTCGATTGTGTAATCGTATATTTGCAGCGTCTGGCCATCGTCCACCTCAAATTTCTTACGCAATGTATCTACCACCTCAGCCTCATCAAAACCTATTAGTTTAATCTGTCCATAGAGGGTTAGGGAGAATTTACCATCCTTGTCTACTACATCATTCACCTGCTCCCTTATAATCTGTACATCATATGCTCCTTCCAAAATTTTAATGTTGGAGGGTAAGCCTACAAAAAACTCTGCCTTTAGGGCATCCTCTAATTTCTTTTCCAAATCTGCCCTAGCGCTCTTCAGGTCACCATCCGTTGGCACTTTGGTTTCGCCGAAAGATCCCCCGGTCATTGCATTCTTTGACTCACCATAGAAACCATCATATTTGGCCGTGCCCTGAAATCCAGGAATGCGGAATTTTGAAACTGGACCAATATTATATGATTCCCCTGGTTGATCTGCTGTAACTCCCGCCTCAATGTGTGAAGGTGTTAACGTATCCCCCTCTTTTGTTGCACCAGGTACTACCACATCATTATCTAATCTATATATTTTCCCTTCCGGCGTTACAAAGCGCGTACTCGCTACCAAAGATTGGGACTCCACTCCATAATTGTTGTATATAGTGATAGTTCCTCTGGCCTTTCTCCCTACTGAGTCCGTACCATTAGCTGCATATTTATCTGTAATATTTTTCTCAGAAGAGAAAATCACCCCCCTCAATCGAAGTGTATTTTCACTAACTACACTTTCTTCAGTATTTGGAGAAACTTTCAAACTGCCTATATATCCATGCTCTGTTTTATCCAAAGAAAGAGTAACCTTCACCCTTGGCAAGAAGGTAGCTGCTCCTGTAACCAAGACTCCTGCTATCAAAATTAAACTAATCCAAACAATCCTCTTTTTGCCCTTACTCATACCCTTACGAGGAGCTTTGTAGGCATTCCCCGTCTCTTCTCCTTCCATCTCATCATCTACCTCTGGACCAACCACAGAACGTGAATGTTTGCTTGCTCTGTTTGACTTGGATACCCTCCTTGAACTACTCGGTTTTGAAACGGATCTGCCCCCTTTTATTACAATATCCGAAACTGTTTTCTGCCCTCTTCCCAAAAAAGGATTGTTAGCTTTAATGCCTAATGAAAGTGCTTTTTCAATAGTCTCATCATCCACCGACTCTACCGTAAGGGTCTTACCGGCTGTCTCTACTTCTCTTTGAAGAAGTTGTAGGTCTTTTTTGCTCTCCGCTGCCTTAGCTTCACGGGGAATATACAAAATGACCTCATTTTCTTCGGCCTTAAGGACCTTATCTATAGCTGAAGCTGTAGAGTCAGATTTATTTAAATATATCTTTTTACTAACCAATTTGAACGATAGTATTATAAGGCTTATCCCCCTTTATTAAAACTACCTTGAGGGTGTCGCCCATTTAATTCGCCTCTTAGCTAACTCATTCAAATCTTCATATATGCCATGAATCCCGTCTTCCAAAAACCCTTCTATATCAAGTTTTGTAGGACTTTTTTTCAAACTGATATATTTTTTCCCTAAAGGATAACGTCTACGAAATATCTGCTCCGGTAAAATAAAATCCGCACTCACATACACGGGAGGCACCTCTTTTAACTTAAGTGCTCCTTCATTTCTTACATTCATCAAGAGAGCATTCACGAATTCGCCAAAACTTGCCCAGAATATTCTTCCCAGAAATCTGTCCATCTTCTCTGACACCTTACCATCGGCGTATTGCGCATATATCGAATATGCTACGTCATTATCTAGATCCAACTTATCCCTAACTGCCTTATCAAGGTTTTGTCTACCCCAATTAAAACTATTAAGGTGAGCGATTTTTTCATCCGTTATAGAAAATATGTGACTCATATCTTCCTTAATCTCAATATAATAACCGTGATCTATATCTTCACTATGAGAGAGTATATGAGCCCTAATACTCCCTCCCTCAACTCCTACACTCTCATTGTTCTTTTCACCAGTCATACTAATACACAATTTGATCTCTAACTCTCTACCCGTAAAACCACTGGGATTAATTACTTGATGGCCATCTATTTTTACTCCCACTACCCTAGCATCTGTCATTACTAGATCCATCTCACTTTTATTTAATCTCTCTGCGGCTTCTCCTCTGCAATCGTTATAAAACTTCCAAACCGCTTGAGAGATGTGATTTTCTAAATCTACGGGAGTAAGCGCCTGTGTCGGATGCTCTCTGGTTATTTTAACAGTAGAGAATATCGTCACTGCTTTATCCGGATTTAGATCAATAATCTTCATGTTTTATTGCACGGTTGCTCTTAGACGACGCACTCCTTCTGCGACTGCTTCTTGTTTGCCAATTTTTATCTTACCAACTTCTCCCGTATGGGTTACGTGTGGTCCCCCACAAAGCTCTTTTGAAAATGCGCTCTCTAAGGAATCCCCAGAGTAATAAACCTTCACCTTAGGTGGATACTTTCCTTTAAAGAAGAACAAAGCTCCGCTTTTTTTAGCTTCTTCTAGGGACATTTCCTCGTACTGAAATGGCAAATCTTTTTCAATAACCTCATTAACTAAATTTTCTACCTTAGTAATTTCTTCATCTGTTAACTTACGCTCAAAGGTAAAATCAAAACGAGTACGTTCTACGGTTATATCTGAACCCCTCTGAGACACGTCATCACCCAAAACCTTCTTGAGTGCTGCTTGCATTAAATGAGTAGCTGTGTGAAGCCTGGTAACTTTCTTTAATTCCTCCTCGTCTGCTGCCTTAAGCTCTCCGGTATCAAGCAACATACCGTGACCTCCAAACTTTCTTTCCTTTCCGGCTCTTGATGTTTCTTGGTGTTTTTCAAACTCTTTTTCAAAATCTTCCCTACGGAGTTTCTTGCCCAAATCTCTAGGAGCCATCTCAACTATCAATTCAAATGGCAAACCATACGTTTCATATATAAAGAAGGCATCTTGGATAGTAAGCTCTTTCCTCAGTGCCAATTCCTTAAGCCCCCTCGAAAGGGCTACCTTAAATTTCTTCTTCTCTACTCCTATCACCTTCAATATTTCTTCCTTGGTAAGGTTGGGATATACCTTATGAAATTTATCCACTACTACAGTAGGGATCTCGGATAGAAGATCTCCATGAATATCCAGTTGCACTTCATAAGCAATAACCCTTCTAATTAATTTACGTAGTACATACCCAGCCTCCTTATTAGATGGTCGAATTCCATCGGCTATCAAAAAACAACTAGAGCGTAAATGGTCTGCGAAAATGCGCGCAATACGCTCCTCTACTTCCGGCGCCAATTCTTTCACCTTCTGTATGATCGGTGAAAGCAGATCTGTATCAAAGATATTATCTTTCCCATCGAGTACCGCTACTACACGCTCAAGGCCACTTCCAGTATCAACCCCAGGAATTGCCAATTTTTCGAGCTTTCCGTCTTGGCGTTGATAGAATTCATTAAAAACTAAATTCCAAATCTCAATGCCGTTTACAAATATCTCTGTAGTTGGCCCGCATGGCCCTTCATTACCAGTCGGTCCCCAAAAATTCTCCTCCCTCCCCATTTTTTTAATCTCAATTCCAGAATCTATATCTTTCCATATTTTTTGAGTCTCAACGTCTTCGGGCACATCTTTATCCCCCTTAAAGACAGTTACATAGTCTATCTGCAACCCAAATTCTTTTGTCACAAGCTCATGGGCATATTCTATGGCTTCTTTCTTAAAATATCCCCCAAAAGAAAAGTTGCCTAACATCTCAAATAGAGTAAGGTGGGTTTCATCTCCTATCTCGTCAATGTCAGTAGTGCGAAAAGACTTCTGGATCGAAACGACATTCAATGATCCAAAATCATGCATGGCATCTGCCTCCCTAGTGTAGTATGGCTTGAATTGCTGTACGCCTGCTGTGGTTAGCAAAACAGAGGGATCAGTAGGCAAAAGAGAAGATGAGGGCACAACCTTATGTCCCCTCTTCTCAAAAAATTTGATAAACTTTTCCCTTACTTCTTCTGATTCCATTAGTAATCCACTAAACGTTTTGCTTCGTCGTGTAACCTTATTTTTTCAAGCGCTTTCGCTTCGATCTGACGAATACGCTCTCTTGTAACATTAAAGACTTTTCCTACTTCTTCCAAAGTATGGGTTACTCCATCCTCAAGACCAAAACGCATTTCCAAAATCTTACGTTCCCTTTCGGTTAGGTCCTGAATAATATCTCTAATCTGATCCTTCAAAAGCTCTTGGGAGGTAAGCTGGGTTGGAGTAAGACTTTTTTCATCTTGAATAAAATCTGCGAGCGTTGACTTGTCATCGTCATCTCCGATCGGAGATTCCAACGAAACAACCTCCTGTGAAATTTTCTGAATGTTTCTCACTTTATCTACCGGCAGATCCATCTCCAAAGCTATTTCTTCTACCATAGGTTCACGACCTAACTGTTGAGCTAATTTTCTTTTTGCCTGGGTAAACTTGGAAATGGTTTCTACCATGTGCACCGGGATTCTAATCGTGCGTGATTGATCGGCCAGAGCGCGTGTTATGGCTTGCCTAATCCACCAAGTAGCATAAGTAGAAAATTTAAATCCCTTAGTGTAATCGAATTTTTCGACAGCCTTAAAAAGACCAATATTCCCCTCTTGAATCAAGTCGGAGATAGAAAGAGGGCTACGGTTCACGTATCTCTTTGCAATAGAAACTACCAATCTTAAGTTGGCTTTTATAAGCTGCTGGCGAGCGGCCTCATCTCCCTTCAAAATTCTCTTAGCCAGTTCTTTCTCTTCTTGGGACTTCAGTAGTGGAGTTTTACCAATCTCCCTCAAATACATTTGCACATTATCCGGTAGGGCACCCTTAATGCTGGTGGCCTCCTTTAGCTCTTTTTCCGTGATCTCTCCCGCTCCCTCTCCAAGAAGAGTTTCAACTTCAATAACCTTGAGGCTGTTTTGTTCAAGCTCCTCATATATCTTCTCCAAAAAGTCAGTATTCTCCTCTATATTTGGGAAATACTCGAGAATCTCCAAGTCCGTTACGAATCCCTTCTCCTGACCACGCACAATTAAGGCGGCTAGCTGCTCATCGTTTTTTGTAGCTGATCTCTTTGTTCTCTTAATAGTGGCTTTAGTTTTTTTTGTCTTTACGGATAGTTTCTTCTTTACAATCTTTTTCTTGGTCACTTTTTTCACCCTCTTAACAACCTTCTTGGCTGGCTTAGCCTTCTTAAGACGCCTCTTAGAGATAACCTTCTTTGGAGACTTCTTTTTTAAGATTTTTTTCACCTTCTTCTTATGAGTTACCTTTGGCATGTTTTATATGTTGCATTTTACGACTAATATCGTCAAACTCTCGCAGTTTCGCATCTAGCGTTTTCCCCTCTCCCGCCCTTTCTGCCACCATAATTTCCGCCTTAATCTTCTTCTTAGTTTTCTCAAGATCTTCAAGCTCCAGTTCTCGAAAAAGTCTATCTAATTCTTGAGACTCAAGATCTCCTAACCCATTCAGTTCCACTCCTGGATGAAGACTCAAGAATTCTAGCATCTCCCTTACTTCTCCTATGGGCTCTGCCTTCCCCTGCATGGCTGCAAAAACTTCTGCGTAAAGCTTGGGCATCAAGTGCATATATTTTTCAATCTTTTCTCGTAGATCCTCTCTCGAACTCGCAATATAAATTATCTCCTCGCAGATCACATCTTGGCGAGTAAGTTTTCTATCTTGAGGAATCGTACTTACAACCTCTTCCGTTTGCACTCCAGATTGCACAACCTCCATCTCAGAGGCTAGGTCCTTTTCTGGTGTAGATACTCTATAGCTTAGCTCTCTCAACCAATGCGCACGCTCCACTCCACTTGAAAGTGCAGATATCTTACTTAAAACATTTCTCGTTGCTACCTTTTTATCCTTGGCAGAGACAACAAACTCTGGAAGATAGTAATTGAGATAATACTCCATTGCTGGACGTGCTTCACTTATGGCCTTCTTCACAAACTCTGGATCTGCCTCAGCGGCATCTGCAGGATCTTTGTATTTACCAAGATCCATAACCAACACGCTGAAATCCTCACCCCCTGCCATATCGATAGCCCTTTCGGCTGCCTTGAGCCCAGCCTCATCTCTATCAAACGCCACCACAATCTCATCCGCTACTCTACCTAAGGCTCGTAGATGATCTCCCGTAAGGGCAGTTCCAGATGTAGCCACGACGTTAGTGATGCCATTTTGCCAAAGTTGGAGAAAATCCATCTGTCCCTCAACCAATAGAGCCTTTTTCGCCTCCCTTACTAGCTTCTTACTCTTCCAAAATCCGTATAAAACCCTGGATTTGTTAAAAAGCGGCGTCTCTGGAGTATTCACATATTTACCAAACTGGTCATCTGCCCCAGGCAATACCCTACCCGTGAAACCAACCGGTTTCCCAAAGTGGTTATGTATCGGAAACATTATTCTTCCCCTAAATCGATCTAAATATTTCCCTCTCTCGGTTTTGATAGTAAGACCGGCACGCACAATGTCCTCCATCCTGAATCCTTTATTAACCAATTCCATGGTCACTGTATCGGATTGATCTGGCGAAAACCCAAGTTCAAACTCTTTAGCCGTTTGTCCCGTAAGGTTACGTTCTTTCAAATACGCGATGGCTTCCTTCGAATTTTTTAGGTGCGTTGCAAATATATCCTTAGCAGCAGCTACGAGCTCGTATAAATTGTTGAGCTGTCTTTGGTCAGCAGAAGAACCATGTTTCAAATCTACCCCCGCCTTCTCCGCCAACACTCTAAGAGCCTCATAAAACTCGAGGTTCTCGTAGCGCATAACGAATTTGAAAATATCTCCTCCTTCACCACAACCAAAACAGCGCCACATCTGTCTTTCTGGAGAAACCATAAAAGAAGGAGTTTTCTCCTTATGGAATGGACAATTGGCTTTCTGATTCTTACCAGCAGGCTTGAGTTCCACATATCCCTTGAGGAACTCCACCAAGTCCAACTTATCCTTTATTTGTTCTACGGGAGTCATCTACGCGCCATTGCAGCATGCTTAATAAAAGCTGCCTCTATGATGCGATCAAAAAGTTCCCCCAAGGTCATTCCGTGCGCTATCGCGGCTTGGGGTAATAAACTGGTTTCCGTCATACCAGGAATAGTATTTAACTCCAGGACATACAACCCACCATCTTCTCCTAAAATCATATCTGTTCTTGAAGTACCAGAAGCTCCAAGAGCCTCGTGTGCCCTTACAGCAGTTGCTTGAGCACGCAAAGTATCTTCTGCCGAAATTCTAGCTGGAGTAATTTCCTCGGATCCTCCCTTGGTATATTTAGCATCATAATCAAAGAATGTAGCTCCTTTAGGAATAATCTCTGTTACGGGCAATGGGAAAACGCCACTCATACCATCGTCCAAAACGGCGCAAGTCAGCTCTTTCCCCAAAACATATCTTTCTATCATTACTTGTTTGCTGAAACTTAATGCTTTCTCTATGGCTTTCGATAGAGCATCTATGTCTCTCACAATACTTACACCAACAGAAGATCCTTTATCAGCTGGTTTGACTACTGCTGGTAAGTAAATGGAGGCGTGGTCTAGGCCGGCAACCTCGTGAGAAGCCACAACCGTAGATGAAGGGACCAGGATGCCGTGCGATTTTAATAATCTCTGCGCCAAAATCTTATTCATTGCGAGAGCACTCGCCATAAAATCACTGCCGGTGTATGGAACATCTAAATCTTCAAGTAGTTCTTGGACAGTGCCATCCTCACCGTACTCCCCGTGCATAGCAATAAAAGCCACATCAATCATGTCCTTTAAATGCTTTGGCTCTATGGGCCATTCTCCTTTACGGCTCACAAGAACAGGCACAACTTCATACTTGTTCTTGTCCAAATTGGCATGCACTACCCTTCCGCTAGCCAGCGAAACATCATGCTCTGAGGAGGGGCCACCCACTAAGAGAGCCACCCTTGTTTTGCGGGGCTTCATAGTCATAAATATACTCGGGTTTGGGGTCCTTATTCAACTATTACCTTTCCAAAGAAATTTGCTTTAAGATGATCGTGGTATCCCCACTCTCCTACCTCATTAAAGATAAACTCCCAAGATCCTCCAGGGGCTATACCGCCGCAAGCATCGAAAATGTTATCCTCTTCTGCGGTGCCACATTTATCTATATCCGATCCGGGATATGCCTTGTGAGTTGGGTGCATCGCTGATGCCACCCAGAAATCGCTTTCTGAATTGTTTACGAACTTAACTGTCTCGCCCGCTTTGATTGTTAGCGGACTTGGAGCAAATCCTGATTCCGTGAAGGTAATAACATTTTGAGCATTATCCGCTTCATTCGCTTTCTCGTTTGGAATTGGAACCGTTACATTTTGTCCCTCCACCTCCTCGTCTACTACTGCTGGTGCCGGTACCTGAGGTTGACTCATAAAGTACCAAAGCCCAAGGACTGCCACTAGCACTAGAACTCCTATTACTATTAAATTTGTTTTATTCATTTTGTTTATTTTCTAATTTAATTAACGACCTTTTAATATTCTAATCGAAAAAGCTTATTAAGTATTCATCTATCACTCTCTGATCTAGATCGTAGAAATTTTTGTCTTCTCTGTGAAGTTTTCTAGCTAGGTCTTTGCCCACAAATCTCCAGTGCCAAGGCTCAAAGATATAATACGCGTTACCCTTCGGGTATGAGAGAACGAAACCATATCTATACGCATTCTCTTGCAGCCAAGTATACGCCTCTGTCTGGTCAAATCCGCCAAGCGTAGCTCCTATCCCCACTACTGTTAAATCGATCGTAGTACCCAATTGATGCTCCGAATATCCTTGATCTGCTGAAAACTGGTTAGCTCCTGAACCATAGGACACGGTGTATCCCGCCTTTAGGACTGATTGGGTACCAAAAGAACGATATGCAGATAGAACATACATATCTACATCCTCATCTACTGCATCAGCCAACATATCCTCTAAGTAAGGCAACACGGCAGTGTGCATTTGAAGATTTTGGTCTTCATTCCACTTATATTCCGTTGGAATAGAGGATAAGCTGGAGGGTACGTAGTGTTCATTTAGGAAAAAAACTTTTGAATATTTCTGCAGAAGCTCTGGGTCAATTTTGCTCAACTTATCAAGCATCCC
>CAZSWG010000018.1:0-8442 GCA_964610795.1 uncultured Candidatus Saccharibacteria bacterium
CCACCAAAATCATAAACTACAACTTTCTCATCCTTTTGTTTATCTATTCCATAGGCCAATGCAGCGGCTGTGGGTTCGTTAATAATGCGGCGCACCTTAAGACCAGCTATCTCTCCAGCGTTTTTGGTAGCCTGTCTTTGTGAGTCATCAAAATATGCGGGCACTGTTATAACAACTTCTTCGATGGATTCCCCAAGTTTTTCTTCGGCATCCTTTTTAAGCTTGCCTAAGATCATGGCAGAGATTTCTTCGGGCTTATGCCATTTATCCCCCATCTTTATTTCTACTCCTCCATCAGCTGCTTCGCGTATTTCAAAAGAAGAAATCTTTTTATCTTTTTGCACTTCTGGATCACTAAATTTCCTACCAATCAATCTCTTAACTGAAGCAATAGTATTTTGAGGGTTGGTAATGGCCTGCCTTTTAGCTAGGAGCCCAACCAATCGTTCATTAGACTTTGAGATTGCCACTACTGAAGGTGTGGTGCGATTACCCTCTACATTCTCGAGAATTTTAGGATCACCCCCTTCGACAATGGCCATTGCCGAGTTTGTAGTTCCTAAATCTATACCTAATATTTTTGCCATTTTATTTTTCTAAATGTTTATAGACTTTTACTTTTGCTGGTCTTATAACCTTGCCATTCAACATATATCCTCTTTCTACCTCTTCGGCTATTAGCCCATCCTGATTTTCTGCACCATCGGCCATCATTACTGCGTCGTGTAAACCAGGGTCAAATATTTGTCCTTCCTGGATATCTATTTTCTCCAACCCACGTCTGTGAAGCAAGTCCTCTAATTGATTTTGAATAAGATATACTCCTTTCTCTACTTCTCCTGATTGTTCCATTGCCCTTAGCGCTAACTCAAAACTGTCTAGGATGCTCAACAGGTCTCTAATAATATCTTCATTGGCAAAACGAGCGAATTCCTCCCAACGCTTTAGTTCATCCTTTTTGTAATTGGATAAATCCGCCTTGGCACGCTTCCAGCCGTTTAGATACTCCTCACACTCCTGTTTGAGCTTTTCAATATTTTCCTTGGGATCTTTTTCTTTAGACATAGGAAATTCAGCAATACAAACTTATGAAAATGACTTGGTTGTGTCAACCCCTAGCTGACATGTAACTTAGGCGAATGCACAGTGGATAGTTACTTTACTATACTGCCCGGCGGGACATCCTCTTCTGGCATTAGAAGTACTGGCTTCTCACCTGTGGAGGCTGCAAGAATCATGCCATTACTCTCTAGCCCCTTCATTCTCCTTGGCTCTAAATTGACTAGCACTGGCATTTCTTTCCCGATCAAAGTTGAAGGATCATCTACAAATTCCGCTATACCAGCTAACACCTGCCTCTCTTCATCTCCTAAATCAAAAATGAGTTTTAGAAGTTTATCTGCGCCTTCTATTCGTTCGGCAGAAATAACTTTACCTATCCTGATATCTAATTTTTTGAAATCTTCAAAGGGGATTGTATCCATAGCAAAAGTGTTCTGATTTAATCTAACGCCTGCGCTCTAATGCGTTTCCTAGGGTTTCCTCGTCAGCAAACTCAATTTCCCCTCCGGAGGGAATACCCATTCCTAGGCGAGTCATCTTCTCTGCTGTGCCCTCTAACTCTTTAATAATTTGAGTGGCAAGAAAGTCACCCTGAGTATCTGGATTGAAGGCGATAATAATTTCTTGGGCTTTTCCGTTAAACCTTTTGGCAATCCAGCTCTTTAGACTCTTGAGTTTAAGTTTTTGATCTGCTTCTAACAGGCCTCCCCTTCCAAACTCACCTAGTACCAAAAATCTTCCTCTAAATTTCCCGGTGTTTTCTATAGACATCAAATCAGTTTCCTTCTCAACAATAGCAATAATACTTTGATCTCTTTTGTCGTCCGCACATATTTCACAAAGCCCTTCGCCTTCGTGGATATAAAAACACTGGTTACATATTCCAACCAACTGCAAGGAGGCCACTGCATCTTCCAAGCCTTTCTGGGCACTTTTCCCTTGTCTTATTAAATGAAAAGCTAAACGCACAGCTTGGCGCGGTCCAATTCCCGGCATAGTTGCCAGAATATCAACTAATCTCTTGATTACTTTCGGCGTTCTCATGAACTCTTTCTAAATTGCGGAAGCTTACTTTTTGCTTGTCCCAGTATAGCTTTATGGTTCCCAATGGACCATTACGATGCTTCGCGATCATGATTTCCACAATATTCTCATCCTCCGGAGAAACGTCCACCCGTCCCCTATCTTTGGGATGCACGAACATAACTACATCTGCATCCTGTTCGATAGAACCCGATTCTCTTAAGTCAGAAAGTCTTGGTACCTTTACCTCGCGCTGTTCTACTCCTCTTGATAACTGCGAGATAGCCATAACCGGTACATTGAGCTCCCTAGCCAAACCCTTAAGACCTCTCGAAATTTCCGTAACCTGTTGCACCATATTGTCACTACCCGTGCGCGGTTGAATAAGCTGAAGGTAGTCAATGATAATAAGCGCTAGGCCCCTGTGTTCTGCTTGTAAACGTCTCGCCATAGAGCGCATCTGAATAATATTAGGAGAGGGGGTATCATCAATAAACAAAGGGGCGGAACTTAGTTTATCCAGAGCTGCCTGAATCATCTGGAAATCGAGATCATCCTTGAGGCGGCCGGTACGCAACTTCCACAAGTCAATCTGCGCTTCAGCAGCAATGAATCTATCTATTACCTGTTCCCTGCTCATCTCTAAAGAGAATATAGCCACCGGAGCGCCAAGATTCACCGCAATATGCCTTGCGACATCCAATGCAAAGGAAGTCTTTCCGTACGATGGACGAGCACCTACGATAATTAAATCGGATCGTTGTAAACCAGATAAGATATTGTCCAGTTCGGTGAATCCCGTAGGAATACCCCTGTATTTCTCTCCCCCTCCTTCGTGAAGTTTTTCAATACGTTCGTAAGCCAAGAGAAGCTCATCTCTTATGGGCATAAAGTTTTTCGAAACTGACTTCTGTGATACAGCAAAGATTTTCTTTTCAACTTGATCTAGAAAACCATCGATGTCCTCCCCAGCAAGAAAAGCGTCCTGGGTTATATTGGCAGATATGTTTATCAAATCACGGAGAATTCTTTTCTCCTTCACAACCTTGCCGTAATGAAGAACGTGGGATGATGTGGGAACGGAATCAACTAATTCCGTAAGGTAGCTTGATCCTCCTATTTCTTCTAATTGTTTTTTGTTCTTAAGTTCTGAGCCAACACTTAAGATATCGATGGGTTCTCTTTTGTCCCACAATCTGATTATTGCTTCGAAAATTACGCTGTGAGTTTTTTTGTAAAAATCATCAGGGGTCAAAAGATCCGCCACTGAGGCAACAGCGTCTTTATCAATCATCAAAGCACCCAAGACCGATTGTTCGGCTTCTAGATCTTGCGGTGGGATTTTCGGTTGTAGCTTGGCCATATGAAGGGTCCGTATGATGTATCTTCTATCTCGTATCCTAACGATTCTACCTTGTGTCTTAAAGTGTCTGCCTTAACAAACTGTTGATTACGCCTTAGAAGCTCCCTACCCGCAGCCAAGGCTTTGATATGAACTGGAATTTTAGAAAGCACGTCTGCTCTCGCTAAATCTAGACCCAGTACTTCATCCATCTTGAAAACAAGTTTCCTTTTCTCCTCTGGGGATATCTCTGGATCGCTTAGTGCCCTGCGTACAACAGCCATTGCTTCAGGGATGTTTAGATCATCCTCTATGGCCTCCCTGAAGAGAACCTTCAATTTGCTTGTAAGTTCTTTATTGTTTTTGAACTTGTCATGTTCTGAAATGAATTTTAGTCTTCCTACCTCTCTCCAAAGATTCCATAAACCACTTTGAGCCCCATCGAGTGCTGTCCAAGTAAAGTTAAGTTTGCTTCTATAATGAGCCCCTAGGGTAAGATACCTGAAAGCTAGGGGAATATAGCCTCTCTCTTGTATATCAACCAAGGTAAAGAAGTTTTTGGCTGACTTTGCCATCTTTTTGTCTCCCACCAAAAGGTGCTCTGCGTGGAGCCAATAATTCACGAACTTTTTACCCGTTGCTGCTTGTGATTGGGCTATCTCGTTTTCGTGATGAGGGAAAATGTTATCTACTCCACCCGTATGGATATCAAAAGATTTTCCTAGATAACGCATGCTCATAGCAGAACATTCGATATGCCAACCTGGTCTCCCCTGTCCCCAAGGACTTTTCCAAGAGGGCTCACCCTTTTTCTTGATTTTCCATAAAACAAAATCTCGCGCCTGATCTTTCCCATATTCATCCGAGGAAATTCGCGCACCGTCTTTAATCGTTACCTTATCTAACCCAGTAAGTTTTCCATATGTCTTAAATTTGGATATATCGAAATAGATAGACCCATCTTCTCCTTTGTAAGCGAAACCCTTTTGCATGAGGGTTTGGATCAACTCAATCATTTCTTTTATGTGATCCGTTGCTAGCGGATATTCCTCAGCTTTTTCTATATTTAGATCTTTAATATCCTGCAAAAATTTCTTTGTATACGTCTTAGTAATCTCTCCGATTTTTTTATTCTCTACTTGTCCTCTTTTAATGATCTTGTCTTCAATATCTGTGATATTCATCACCTGGGTAACTTTATATCTTAGAAATTGTAAGGAGCGCCTTAAGATATCTTCAAAGACATACGTGCGTAAATTTCCTATATGAGCGGAGTCGTATACTGTTGGCCCACAAGTGTACATACCCACCTGCCCTTTGCGTATGGGCTTAAAGATGTCTTTCTTGTGAGTTAGGGTATTTTGTAGCCTTAGCATCGTAAGCAATTATATCACGCATAAAAATAAGCGGCCTAGCCGCTTATTTTCACAATCTCCAATTCGGTAAATTTCTGTCTATGCCCCTTCTTTACTCGATAACGCTTCTTTGGCTTATATTTGAAGACTACTACCGTCTTAGCGTGGCCATCTCTCAATATCTTCGCTTGGACTTTTGCTCCTGCCACATATGGAGTACCTACTTTAATCTCCTTATCGGTATTTACTAGCAAAACTTTATCAAAAACAAACTCGGCTTTATCTCCAGCCTCCATTTTTTCTACTTTTAGCTTGTCTCCTTGGGCGACACGGTATTGTTTACCGCCAGCCTCAATTACTGCGAACATAAGCCCCCGTATGATAGTAGCTTTCTATATACCAAGTCAAGAATTTAGTTGATTAAGGTTATGGCTACTGTTGCAACCAAAAAGAGCAAGGATACGGCTCCAGTGCCCGCGCAAAGGAGATACGCCAGAAAACGTTCCCTCTCATATATGTGATTTACTAGAAAGAGGTTTATTCCCACCACTATTCCCGCTGCGAGTATTACTCCCAAGAAGAGTGTGAAGCTACCTGCCCACACAACTTCATTGTGGTAGTTATCAAAACGAATGATTACATCACCAACATTCATGGGTAGCCCCAATATCGCAACAAAAACACTTGTTAAGAGCATTACACCACTAAAGATAAAAGACCCCAAAACTATTTTGTCCCTGATCATCCGATAAGTTTTTTAAACTTTTTGATGAGAGGCACCTCGTTAGTTTCACTGCCATAGGCTGTGGCCGTATAGTACGCAGCCCAATCTCCTAAGACCAAGGAGCGGAATACTTTCTCTGCCTCACTTTTTCCTTTGAGTGATACCGTTAATACGGGCAAACCCAAGCTCTTATATACACTACTTAGAACAATCATTCTTTTCTTCACCCTAGAGTGATCTTTGTCGTCTTTGATGAAAATACAAATGAAGTTAGATAATTTCTTGCTTGCCCCCTTGCCTCCAAATCCATTAATCTCGTTATGGTTTGATTCTGGAATAACATTTGAAAATGCTGGAATCTTCCCTGTCTCGTTGAATTTAATCTTCCAATTGTAGGCTATGGTTCCGTTATTACCGGAGGCATAAATCAAAGGAATCCTTCCCACAATATCTTTAGCTAATTTTTGCCCCTCCCTCTCTAATCCCTTAAAATTCGCGGCTAACTTTCCAACTTCCTTATAGAGTTTAACTTGTTGCATAAAAGCGAGTGCTGCTCTTATTTGGAATCCCAAGGATACGCGCGGTTGAATACCTGTATCAGGAAGCTCAACGTACAATACTCCAATCTTTTTTGCTTTCTCCAAAAGCTTTCCGCCAGTGCTAATAACTGCCAGATGGTGTCCGGCTTTGAGAGCATGATCAAAAGCATCCAATGTTTCCTCTGTGTTCCCGGAATAAGAAACAAATATTAAAAGTCTTCCATTTAAATCTACCCCCTTAGGCAATCCATAATCTTTGTGAACTACTATATCTAAATCTGGAGCTAACCTTTTAATAAGATCTCCAACTAATGCAGAGCCACCCATACCCATTAGGGCAAAGCGTTCAAATTTAACTAGATGCCCAACGGCATTTTGTATTTTTGGTTCGTATTGGAATTGTTTCGGGAAGTTTGTAATCGCTTCCCACATTTTGTTTTTCATTGTGACCCCGACGAGACTCGAACTCGTGTTTTTGCCGTGAGAGGGCAGCGTCCTAGACCACTAGACGACGGGGCCTAGTGATCCAATTATTCCAAAAAAGCTACTCTATATCAATCCTGTCTGGCGGTATGTTGTAGTAGTTGATTATGTATTGCGCCAGATCCCTAAAGGTTGGGACGACAGTTAATCCGGCGAGCGGTGCTCCATATGGCTTATCGAGTCTCACTAAGATGATGAACTCTGGATCATATGCGGGAGCAAACCCCACGTAAGTGTTGATTACCTCATCGGTATATCCTCCCCCATTAGTTTTTGGGACTTGGGCTGTTCCAGTTTTCCCCGCTACGGTATATCCAGAAATTTTTGCAATTGTTGCCTTATCAACTGCCGAAACCATCATGTCTACTGTTTGTCTTGCTGCATCTTTAGAAATCGCCCTACTCATTTTTTGTGACTTATTTTCTACGTTTACATATGGCCTCATCACATCCCCCCCATTCGCTATGGCAGAGATAGCCATTAGTAACCTTATGGGGCTAGTTGATATTCCTTGACCGAAACTCGCAGTAGCGAAGTTTATAGGACGCACGTCATTTTCAAGTGGAGACAAGCTGCCCGTTACTTCTCCTGGAAGATCAATTTGGGTTTGATCTTTGAATCCAAATTTCTTTAGGTATTCATAAAAGTTTTCATCTCCTAATTGCCTTTGCGCAAATGCAGCACCGGTATTCAAGGATTTTTCTATCACATTGGTCATAGTCACTGTTCCATAGGATTTAAGATCCCAGTTTCTGATGGTGTGCTCATTTAATGTAAGTTCTCCAGAATCATAAAAGGTTGTATCCGGTGTAATTTTACCCGCGTCCAATGCGGAGGCCATAGTAATAACTTTAAAAATTGATCCTGGTTCGTAGACGGACTGAACCGATGGATTAAGAAAACTCCCTATCTCAAATTCACCATAAGTGTTTGGGTCAAAAGTTGGATAGCTTGCCATTGCTAAGATTTTGCCGGTTTTAGGATCGGCTACTATCACCGTGCCTCCTTCTCCCCTGTAGCCAGTTACTAAAGTAGCTAAAACTTCTTCTGCATGAGATTGAATATTTGGATCGATAGTTAACTGAATATCGTCACCATGCTTTGGTAATGTAACCCGATCTCCATCCGCCTCACCAGGAATTCCACCCAAGATCTGGTTGTAGTAACTTTCTATCCCGTACTGCCCCAACCAGTAGGATTCATTTGTGGATGCATAACCGAGAACATGAGCGCCTGTTTTACCTAGTGGATAAAATCTATCTAACCCGGAGCCCACGTAGATACCTGTCAAATCTGCATTGGTAATAGCTTGTACCTGTTCTTCTGTTGGTCTTTGAATAAGTGGTTCATATGGATCATCCTGTTTGCCCAAAATGGCTTCTAACTCTGCTTGTGACTTATCTTCGATAATGGAAGATAGTGCTCCAGCGGTTAAAACTGGATCCTCTACTTCACTTGGAATCGCATAGACTACTGGGTATTCCTTATTTACTGCTGCAGGTACCTGCTCGCCTTGTTTATCTGAAAAATAAATACTCCCCCTTTTAGGTACCAAATAGCCCCCTACCATGTGGCTAGCAGAGGCTTGCTTGCCGTAATAGTCGCCTTGGCTTAACTGTACGTCGTAGAAACGGTAGCCTAAGAGAGCAAAGGCTAGCGAAAAAACCCAAACTAACGCTGTGACGCGAGTGCCCATTGCGGCGTGCGATCTTTTACCAAGCCTAGCTGCGATGCTAGTTGTTCAAGGTTTTCGTTGCTAGTGAAAGCATAATATTGATTCTTGAGCTCTGCGTTAGCCACCTTTAGCTCTTCTAATCCCTCTCTAGTCTTCGATATGTCGTGGCGTAAGCCCACAAGACTCAAATAGCTAAATAGCACAACTCCAAGCATCAAAACTACGCCTGATATACACAA
>CAZSWG010000018.1:8542-10254 GCA_964610795.1 uncultured Candidatus Saccharibacteria bacterium
TCAAATAGCTAAATAGCACAACTCCAAGCATCAAAACTACGCCTGATATACACAACGCTCTTAACTTCCTTAGATCTGTCTCCTTTTTTGGGTGTACTATAGTCATTTTATTTTTATTGCCCTTAATTTAGCGCTTCTGCTGCGAGGATTAATCTCCACCTCCTCCTTCGATGCTTTAATAATTTTTTTATTAAGGAGTGTTACTTTCCCAGCCAAAGCCATTTCTTTGAAAAAATCTTTGATCATTCCGTCTTCTTTCGAGTGATATGAAATAATCACTACTCTCCCCCCGGGATTCATTACTTTCTCTAGGGAGTTCAAAACACCTTCAATGTTTCCCAGCTCATTGTTCAGATACATTCTTAAAGCCATGAATGTTCTGGTAGCTGGATCAATTCTTCCTCTTTCATAGTTTTTTGGAACTGCTTTCCTAATGACATCTGCTAAATCTTTGTTGGTTACAATCGGTGGACCCTCCTGTCTCCTTTGCACAATTGCCTTTGCAATACGTGGGGCATATCTCTCATCACTAAATTGTCTGATGATATCGATGAGCTTTTGCTGTCCCAGTTGAGGCAATATCTGATATGCGGGTAGGAGGTTGGTGTTATAGGTCATGATCAGGGGCTCTTCCTTACCCTTGAATGCAAACCCTCTCCCCTCTCCTAACTGATCAGAGGAAAATCCAAGATCTAATAACAGTCCATCTATCTTATCCAAAGATTCTTCCTTAAGTATCTCTTCGAGCTTGGCGTAATTCTCTTCAACTAACACAAGTTTCTTCAAATCAAGATCTTCTTTCTCTAAGATCTCTTTTGCTCCTTGCAATCTTTGCCAATCCCAATCGATACCTACGAAGCTTCCTCCCGGAGAAAGTTTCTTAGCGATCTGCAATCCGTGCCCTGCGGCACCAAGGGTTGCATCCACCATCACTTCTCCTGGATGCGGATCAAGCATTTCCAGAACCTCTTTTAAAAGAACAGGTACGTGGGCCATCTTAGATCCCCAGGTCTGCCATCTTCTCGGCAATCTCGTCTGAGGATCCTTCCGTTTTGGCCTTGTACTTCTGCCACGCAGCGTCATTCCAGACCTCAATACGGTTATAGACGCCTATAACCTTGGTGGCCTTTTTGAGCCCTGCGTAGCTTCTTAGGTAATCCGGTATTAAAATCCTCCCCTGGGAATCAATTTCCGCATCGGAGGCACCCGAGAGCATTAATCTCACAAAAGCCCTGGAATTGGCTTGGGCTAGGGGCAAGGTAACTAATTTCTCTGCAAGCTTCTCCCAGTCTTTTTTGGTGAATATGAAAAGGCAATGATCCAGGCCACGTGTGATAATGGCCCCACCAGAGACGCTACGCCTAAACTTAGCCGGAATAGCCATGCGGCCCTTAACGTCTAAATTGTGCTGAAATTCTCCTATAAACATTGTTTTATCCACAGATATGTAGGGTTATCCACATAGTTATCCACAATTCCCCACATTCCCTACAGTCTAGACCACCATCCCTCACTCGTCAATTGTGGATAGAAAACAAGACACCGCCCTGGGGCGGTGTCTTGTAAAAAAGTAGAAGTCTCGGGTTTACTGCAGTTCAACGGTAGCGCCCGCTGCTTCAAGCTTAGCTTTCATAGTTTCGGCTTCTTCTTTCTTAACCCCCTCTTTTACTATTTGTGGAGATGAAACTGCAGCATCTACAAGGTCTTTTGCT
>CAZSWG010000019.1:0-2720 GCA_964610795.1 uncultured Candidatus Saccharibacteria bacterium
GGATCGTTAAGTGTAGGAAGAATTTTTTCACGGGTGGGATTTTTGATTAATCCAGCAAGAGTTTTAGCTGCAGAGATCTTCATCTCCGAGGTAATACGAGTAAGCTTAGCATCCAGAGCCCCTCGAAAAATTCCTGGAAAAACGAGGGCGTTGTTCACTTGATTGGGAAAATCGCTTCTACCAGTAGCGACAATAAATGCACCGGCTTTTTTTGCCTCATCTGGCATTATCTCTGGGATAGGATTAGCCATGGCAAAGATAATAGATTTTTTATTCATCGTTTTGATCATGGTAGGAGTTAGAATATTGGGTTTAGAGACACCTATAAAAACGTCGGCTCCAATTAGCGCATCTCTTAGGGAACCCTGAATGCTATCTGGATTGGTTATCATGCAAAGCTTCTTTTTGTGTTTGCCTAAATCAGTGCGTTTTCTATTGATAATGCCTCTCGAATCACACACAATAATTTTTTGAGAAGATTTAAGTAATCCAACTATGGCTGTGCCGGCAGCACCCGCACCGCTGATAACTATTTTTACTTTTGATATATCTTTTCCAGCTACTTTGAGAGCGTTTTGTAGAGCAGCTAGCACAACTATGGCAGTGCCGTGTTGATCATCATGAAAAACCGGGATACCTATATCCTGAAGGGCGTCTTCGATCTCAAAACATCTAGGAGCAGCAATGTCTTCTAGGTTAATAGCACCGAAGGTGGGGGCGAGAATTTTTACAGTACGTATTATCTCTTTTGTATTCTGGGTTGCAAGACAAATAGGGAAAGCGTCTATGTCCGCAAATTCTTTAAATATTGCAGCCTTTCCCTCCATTACGGGAAGTGCTGCTTCTGGACCAACGTTACCGATCCCCAGAACTGCACTGCCGTCGGTAATGACGGCGACAGAGTTGCCTTTCATGGTGTATTTGTAAACGTCATTAATATTTTTAGCGATTGCCTTCACTGGTTCGGCGACGCCTGGGGTGTATGCAAGGGCTAAATCCTTTTTATTCCCTAAATTTACCTTAGAAATAATGCCTAACTTACCGCGAAGTTTTTTATGAAAAGCGAGAGACTCTTTTGTGCTATACATCAGGGGATTATAACATCTCTATTTTGCGGGTAACAAAAACACCCGGTGAGGGGTGCTTTTGTTTTAACGGATACCTAGCGCCTAAAGTCCTGGCGTCTTTGACGGTGACAATCCCGACAAAGAAGTTGGTCCAGTCGGCTAGGATCGGGCTCAAAAGGAAGTTCTTTGATCTCAGCACCGCACTTTCCACAAGTCCAGTTGCCTTGGAACATCTTCTTTTCGAAGCCACCTCCGCGTTCTTGATCTGCCACTTTGCTCAAAAAATTTATCGAACCTTTTTCGAGCGAAGCGGCCTTGTCTTTGCCATCTCTAACTCGAACAAGAAAAGTATAACGCAGGCAAAGGGGGGCTGTCTATATGATATAATTAGAGCTAATGAATACCATCACGTACGGCAAAGTAGTAGTTGCCATGATGCTTTTAATAGTCGCTACGCCTATGTTGCCAACTGTGGCACAAGATAGTACGAGCACTGCAACGGATACAGTCGATACTATAGAAGAAAATGTAGATACGGGCATCTTACCCACAAATCCATTCTATTTTCTAAAAGAATGGGGGAGAGAATTGAGGCGTGCATTTATACTTAACCCCGTAAAGAGGGCTGAGTTTGAGCTAGAGATTACAGATGAGAAGGCTAATGAGTTGAAAACGGTAAGCAATATGGACGAGGATGACGAAAGAGGAATAGATCGTGCCATAAATAACTATCAGAAGGCGGTGGAGCGATTAAGATTTCGCCTGGAACAGCTGGATGAAAACTCCGAGAATCCTAATATTCAAGAGCTTCTAGACAAGTTAGCTCTGAGGACCGCAGAACATCAAGAGTTAATTGCTCGTTTAAGAGAGCGTTACGAAGAATTTGAAAACTTACGTGTACGTTTTGAGCAGGCGAAAGAAGCAGTAGATGGAACGATAGATTCTATTCTAAATGGCGTTGAAACAATTCAGGAATTTCGAGAGGGCTTTAGAACTGGAGACGCTGAATTTAGGGAAGAATTAAGGATAAGGTGGCAGGAATTTAGAAATGAAGCATCTATTTAGTCTAAAAAGAGTTTACGCGCATTGTGATATTCCTTGTGGAATATACGATCCTCATGCTGCTCAAATAGCGAGTCTGACGGTTTTGCGCATGTTGGATTTGATGAGTAAAAGCGGAGAGATGCATGATCTTTCTAGATATATTGCAGTTAAAGAAGAGCACGCAGAAAAATGTAAACATGAGATAAGAATTATATGGGGAGATTTTTTTGCCGAAGAGGATATCAACGCCGAGATCAATCAACTAGTCCACCGCATTATGAAGTTAGCCTCAATGGCTAAACAAGGGAAAGATCTTAAATTAGGGGTGGAACTATTGGAAGCGGTCAACCACTTTGCAGAACTTTTCTGGGCAAAGAAGGATATTAAGACTAAGAGGGTAGCCGCTCCATATAAAGTTGAGGCGGAGATGGTGGTTCCAGAGTTGTAATGTTGTATAGGGTTGTTGGAAAAAGCATGGAGCCTGCCTACAAAAACGGGTCTGTGCTTTTAATCAGTAAAGCTGCGCTTAGATTTGGCTTGAAAATAGGGGATGCTGTTATGGCTTTTGACCCACGGGATAAAAGGCCCATTCTTAAGCGTATTGCTAAG
>CAZSWG010000019.1:2820-9676 GCA_964610795.1 uncultured Candidatus Saccharibacteria bacterium
AACTGCGATGTTGTTTTGGGAAGTATGTATTCGACAATATTTGGTATTCCCTTGGCATTACTGGGCGCTCTTTACTATTTAACAGTACTCACTCTCTGGATAATTTATCTACGAAAAGGGGACAGTAGACTTTTACAATTTACCTTTGGGATAACAGGTGTAGGCTTTCTTACATCCTTGTACTTAATTTATATACAGGCTTTTGTGTTGTATGCCTATTGCGCCTTTTGTATGTTGTCGGCCCTCACCTCTACTTTATTGTTCGTTTCACTTCTATTGTTGGTCTTATCTCAGAAGAGAACAGGAGATTCTACCCCAGACGATCATTCTTAATAAACATTACTAATCCTCCGTACCAAATTTTCAAGGCACGTCCTAGGGGCATAATGGATATTAGATAACCAAGTTCAATTAGTCCCTTAAGAATCCAACCGAGTATTCCGGAGATAACAAAAGATCCTATTTTAACAATGGCATATTTTCCACCTACCGGGATTACATATGGATAATCCATGGGCACGAAGACCCTTTTAGGTTTTCCAGAGATGTTTCGGATAACGTTGTCTGCCGCAACTGTTCCCTCAGAAATAGCTGGTCTCGCCATTTGGGGAACGAAACTTCGAGTGCGACTATCCTTAAACGTAGCGCTATCTCCTATGACATATACCTTCCCACCTAATTTGGTACTTTTATCAAGCAGTTTTGCCTCAAGGGTTTTCTCAACCTCTATACCCCTTCCACTTTTTTGAAATGGGAGTATTTGAGTTAGGGCATTTGCTTCTATCCCTCCAGCCCAGATTAAAATGTCGTACCTGAAGCGAATATCTCCTTTAAGGGTGATTTTGTCTCTAGCTATTTTTTCAACTAAAGATTTAGTAAGTATATCTACTCCGAATCTCTTTAGCCTTTTCTCTGCCTTACGAATAACTTCTTTATCAAATTTTGAGAGAATACTAGGAGAAGCATCTAAGAGAGTGATCTTTATATCACACGGAGTACCTTCTTTTTTGAGTTCGGAGAACCACTCTTTAAGTTCTGCAGATAATTCCACTCCAGTAGGTCCAGCTCCACAAATAACGATGCTAAATTGATGGTTGTATTTTGTGGAATATATTTTATCGAGGATGGTATCCCTGATATCTAGGGCATCAGTAAAGTTTTTGAGGGTAAAGCTTTTCTTCTCAAGTCCTTCGATACCGAAATAATTGGTTTTGGCTCCTAAGGCAAAGATTAAATGGGAATATGAGACAGAACTTCCATTAACAAACTGCACTTCGGCTTTACGAGCATCAATATTTTTAACAATATCTTGGCGAAATTGGATGTTATATCCGGAGAGTAATTCTGAGATAGGATGGGTGTTAACCTTTTTTAAATCTAAATAATTGGCAGTTTCCTTAGATGTAGTGGCTACCTCGTAGAGAGTGGGGGTATATGTGTGGTATGAATTTTTGTCCACTAAGATAACTTGGTATCCACGCTTAGCGAGCCATTTGGTCTTTCTACCAAGCTTCATAGCGGCTCTTAGACCTCCAAATCCTGCTCCTAAGATGACAATATTTTGCATGCATCCTTATTATACCCATTTAGGGACTCGGTTGTTATAATGAGGCCAATGGAACTTACGGATGTACTCATATTGGTTGGCATAACGGTTTTGATACTTCTCCTTTTGGTACGGGAGAAGAACTCTAAGGGGGACGATAGATCGGCTTTGCTTTTGCAAAATCAGATGAATGAGATAAATCGTACCGTGCAAAAACAGTATGAGGAGAGTATGAAGATTGTGAAGGATGCGGTTAAGGGGCTTACTAAAATGGAAGAGAATCAGAAACTTGTGGCCGATGTTGGAAAACAGATAGAGGATTTTCAAAACATTTTACGCAACCCAAAACAAAGAGGAATATTGGGGGAATATGCACTTGAAATGGTTTTAGAAAAGGGTATGCCCCCTAAGGGTTATAAGATGCAGTATCAATTTCAAAATGGAGATATTGTTGATGCAGTTCTTTTTATTCGGGATAAGATAATACCGATAGATTCCAAATTTTCGCTCGAAAATTACAATCGAATTGTTGGGGAGGTAGATGTTAATGAACGAGAGAGGCTAGAGAAAGTATTCAAGCAGGATCTCAAAAATCGTATTGATGAGACGGCAAAATACATTCGCCCAGAGGAAGGAACAACAGAATACGCCTTTATGTTTATCCCGGCAGAGGGTATTTTCTATGATCTTTTAAACAATGAAGTGGGGGCCATTAAGTCAGCTACGCGCGATCTCATAGATTATGCGATTAGCGATAAGAAAGTTTATATAGTTTCTCCTACCACCTTTTATGCGGTCTTGCAGTCTCTTTTGAGGGCGGAGCGGGATTATAAAATGCAGGAGAATACTAAAGAAATTTTAAAGAATGTTTCTATGCTCGGAAAACACATTGGGGCATATCAGGAGTACCATTCAAAAGTAGGGGCACATTTAGGGACAGTGGTGAATGCTTTCAATAAATCATCTAAAGAATTGGGGAAAATAGATAAGGATGTAATGAGGTTAACCGGTGACACCACAGACTCCGAGGTAGAACTTATAGAGCAGCCACTCACAGATGAAGAGTGAGCTGTATGAGTTAAAGTGGAAGAAATTTCTTAAAAGAGTAAGGCTGTTTAGATTTGTTCCTTTTGTGGAGTTTGTTTTGGCTGCTGGTTCACTCGCTACTGGGAAAGTTCATGAGGGATCCGATTTCGACGTGATGGTGGGGGTACGTCAGGGGAGAATCTTTACGGCACGTTTTTTCTCAGTGGCAATCTTTGAACTTTTTGGATATAGACGCAAGGGAACGGACCACAAGGGAAACGTTTCGGATAAGATTTGTTTAAATCACTTTGTAACCGAGAGGGCATACAAGCTAAGACCTCCGTATGGAGGTACTTGGATGGAGCTATACCAATCTTTGGTACCCGTCATGGGAAACGAAGAAAAGATAGAGCGTTTCTTTGAGGTGAATGATTGGATGGATCCTAAGAGAGTATATAGGCGAGATGCAAGGTATATCAAAATTAATAGCTCTCCAATCAAGGAATTGTTGGAGTGGATCTTTAGGGGAAGAATGGGGGATGGTTTAGAGAAAGTTTTTAAACGAAAGCAAATAGCCCGCATTGAGACTGGATTACCTAAAGCATTGGGTCATAAGGGAAGGGTTTTTTGGAGCGACGATGAGCTCGAATTCCATCCAGACAGAAGCAAATTTGAGGAGTAAGGATGCTTGACACCCGACGGTAGATAGGGTTATAAAGCTATCGCTATGGAACTAAAACCCTTAGGTTCACGGGTAATAATATCGCCCGTAGATGAAGAAAAAACTACAGAATCAGGGATCGTTATTCCTGAGACTGCGGAAAAAGAAAGACCGGTAAAAGGCCAGGTTGTGGCTGTTGGTCCAGGTAAGGTCACCGATTCAGGAGAAAGGGTCCCAATATCAGTAAAAGAAGGAGATATGGTTCTTTTCAAGAAATACGGACCAGATGAAATTGAATTGGATGGAAAGAAATATTTAGTCGCAGATGAAGACGACATATTGGCAATCATTAAATAAACATGGCAAAAGAAATTTTATTTGACGAGAAAGCTCGTCAGGCAATCAAAAAAGGGATAGATAAACTGGCCGAGGCGGTCCGAATGACTTTGGGTCCTCGCGGTAGAGCAGCTGTTATTGAAAAAGCATATGGCGCACCTCAAGTAACCTTTGATGGTGTATCTGTCGCGAGAGAAGTTCAGTTGAAAGATAAATATGAGAATTTGGGTGCTGAGTTGATTAAGCAGGCCGCAGATAAGACAAGCGACGCTGTTGGAGATGGAACGAGCACTGCGGTGGTACTCGCTCAAGCAATGATTGATGAGGGAGAAAAGCTTATTCAAGATAAGGGATTCAACGTGATCCAACTAGCCGAGGGGTTAAGAAAGGTAACCGATGAAATTGTTAAAAGACTTGAAGAGCAGGGAGAGGCTATTGATGAGATTAAAAAGATAGAGGAAGTGGCTTCTTTGTCCGCGAAAGATAGCGAGGTTGGTAAATTAATTGCCGAGGTGATGGATAAAGTTGGAAAAGATGGAGTAGTTACAGTGGATGACTCAAATAGTATTGGTAGTTCCTATGAGATAGTTGAGGGAATGCAGTTTGATAGGGGATATATCTCTCAATATATGATTACCGATGCTGACAAGATGCAATCGGTAATGGAAAACCCAAACATTTTAGTAACGGACCAAAAGGTTTCTGCAATTAGTGAACTTTTGCCCTTACTAGAAAAATTGGTCAAAGTTGGGAAAAAAGATTTGGTCATTATTGCCGATGATATAGAAGGCGAAGCTTTGGCTACATTGATAGTTAATAAAATTAGGGGGATATTTAATGTGTTAGCTGTTAAGGCGCCTGGTTTTGGGGATCGTAAGAAAGAAATGTTACAGGACATTGCTGTAGTAACTGGGGCTACATACGTATCAAGCGATTTGGGAAAGAAAGTTGAGAATATAGATATTAGCGATCTGGGAACTGCGGAAAAGGTAGTCTCTGATAAAGATGACACCACGATTGTTGGAGGTGGAGGCAAGAAAGAAGAGATTGATGCACGTATTAGCCAGATTAAAAATCAGATAGAAATGACAGATTCTGGATTCGATCAAGAAAAGCTTGAGGAACGAATGGGAAAGCTCTCTGGCGGAGTGGCTGTGATAAAGGTAGGTGCGCCTACTGAGTCTGCTCAAAAAGAGCTCAAGGACCGAGTAGATGATGCGGTACACGCGACCAAAGCAGCTATGGAAGAAGGAGTAGTTCCAGGAGGAGGAATGGCGCTCTACAATATTGATCCTAGTTTTATAACTGGGGAGGATAAGGCCATTACTAATGCCGTAAGACAAATTGTGAAAAGAGCGCTAAATGCGCCGGTAAGAGCTATTATCGCCAACTCTGGAGGGGACGAGAAGACCCTCAAGGAGTTTGAGCGCATGAAGGGGGAATCTTCAGATAAGTGGCTTGGATTCAATGGATTGACCAATAAGGTGGTTAATTTGAAGGCGGTGGGGATTACTGATCCACTGAAGGTGACAAAAACGGCATTTTTGAATGCGATCTCAGTTGCTGCAACCTATATGACTTTAGGAGCAGCGCTAACAGAGATTCCAGAAGAAAAGAGAGATAGCATGCCTCCGGGCATGGGAATGTAGAGAGAAGGGTCTCCTATTGCGGAGGCTTTTTTCTTGTTATAATGGTCCTACATATGAATTATCTATATATAGCTTTAGGGTTAGTGGTTGCTTGGTTGGCTTTAACCTACAACGGTTTAATTAGACTTAGAAATCGAGGCAAGGAAGCTCTTTCAGATATAGATGTACAGCTAAAGAGACGTTTTGATTTGATACCTAATCTAGTAGAGACGGTTAAGGGCTACGCTAAGCACGAGCAAAAAGTTCTGGATGATGTAACCAGAGCTAGGAGTAGTGTAGCTGGTGCTACGGGGAATCCTTTGGAGAGAGAGCAGTCAGAGAATGTATTGTCCAGCACTCTAAAAACTTTGTTTGCTGTTGCTGAGAATTATCCTGATTTGAAGGCAAATGCGAACTTCTTGGAACTACAGAGAGAGCTTTCTGATACTGAGAATAAAATTCAGGCCTCCCGTAGGTTCTACAACACAACCGTTAATGATCTAAATACTAAAGTAGAATCTTTTCCCACGAACTTTATAGCCGGGATGTTTGGTTTCAAACAGATGGATTTTTTCAAGACTGAAACGGCAGAAGAAAAGGAGCCGGTCAAAGTTCAGTTTTAGCATTGGTTTCTCTTTACACTCATAAGACAGCAAACATTAGAAAGACCTGGATTCTTTTCAGCGGTTTTTTGATTTTTGTTATTGGTATCGGATGGGTTTTCTCACAAATTTATGGGGATGTAAGTATTTTATTTATTGCGGTTATCTTTAGCACCATAACGAGCATTATTAGCTACTGGTATTCAGATAAAATTGTTTTGGGTATACACCAAGCAAAACCGGTAACAATGCAAAATGCTCCAGAGCTATATCGGATCGTGGAGAATCTTGCCATTACCGCAGGATTGCCGACTCCTAGGATATATATTGTTCCAGAGAAAGCGCCAAACGCTTTTGCTACGGGACGTAATCCGGAGCATGCAGTGGTGGCCGTGACAGAAGGATTATTGGACAAACTTGATAGAAGTGAACTGGAGGGGGTATTGGCGCATGAGATGTCCCATATAGGGAATAGAGATATGTTAGTTTCAACGGTAGCGGTGGTGTTGGCTGGCTTTATCTCATTGTTATCAGATATGTTCTTGCGCTCCATGCGCTATAGGGGGAATGATAGGGGAAATAAGGCTGGAGGAGCCATTATGCTCATTGGATTAGTTTTAGCCATTCTTGCGCCCATATCTGCCAGTTTGATTCAATTGGCTATATCTCGAAAAAGAGAATTCTTGGCGGACTCATCGGGCGCACTCCTAACAAGATATCCAGAAGGATTAGCCAGTGCCTTGCAGAAAATCGCATCTGATTCTACGCCATTGCGCACAGCCAACAATACCACTGCCCATCTTTGGCTAGAGGATCCATATAAAGGTAAAAAGGGCATGTGGCTCCACAAACTATTTATGACTCACCCCTCCACAGAGGAAAGAGTAAAAGCCCTGCAGGGTATGAAGGTATAGGGCTTTCACCAGAGTTGGAACTCTGTTAATAATAGGAGGGGGAGAGGTGGCCGAGTGGTTTAAGGCGCACGCTTGGAAAGCGTGTGGGCGCAAGCCCTCGCAGGTTCGAATCCTGTCCTCTCCGCCAGTTAGGAAATGAAAAA
>CAZSWG010000020.1:0-8806 GCA_964610795.1 uncultured Candidatus Saccharibacteria bacterium
GACTTCATGAGTTTTTTTAGAACCTCAACTATATCCTCTACCTCATCCATAGTATTCGTTGTTTTCCTCCTCCTCAGACTCAGATTCGCTATCGTCATATGATTCATCGACGGCAGCATCGGGCACGTCTATAAGAATATCTCTTGGCTTTGATCCTTCTCCGGGACCAATGACCCCCTTAGCCTCCATAATATCCAAAAGCCTAGCCGCCCTAGCATATCCAACCCTTAACCTTCGTTGTAACAAAGAAGCAGAAGCCTTTCTCGCTCGGATGACCACATCTAGCGCTTCGTCATATAGGTCGTCGTCCTCTTCTCCATCCATGTGGTAGAGATTTGGCTTATCCAGACTTTCTCCCATCTCTTCACTAAGGGTATCTTCAGCACTTCCTCTATTTTCTTCATTAATAAATTTAACTACCCTGGAAATTTCCTCTTCATCAATGAAATTTCCCTGAATACGCTTTGGTTTGGAGTATTCAGATGAAACGAACAGCATATCTCCTCCACCCAAAAGCTTCTCTGCACCAGCGAGGTCGAGGATGGTGCGTGAGTCAACCTGGCTTGCCACTTGTAAGGCTATACGAGAGGTGATGTTGGCTTTAATCAATCCAGTAATAACCTCAACAGAAGGACGTTGTGTGGATACGATTAAGTGGATACCGGTAGCGCGAGCCATTTGAGCCAAGCGGACTATGGCACTTTCTACCTCTCTTCCGAAGGTGCTCATTAAGTCAGCCAACTCATCGATGACAATCACCATATACGGCAGCACATCATCGTCTCGATCCTTGTTGTATCCAACAATATCTCTTTTACCCGCATCCAGCAGAAGCTCATAACGGCGCTCCATCTCTTGGATAGCAAACTTCAAAGCAGCTATAGCCCTTTTGCCTTCAGTGATAACAGGGGAGAGAAGGTGGGGAATTCCATCATATATAGAAAGCTCCACTTTCTTTGGGTCAATCATTATGAATCTCAAAGTAGCAGGAGAATTTTTGTATAACAGGGAAACGATCAATGAGTGAATAGCCACAGACTTTCCACTTCCCGTAGATCCAGCAATCAACATGTGGGGCATCTTGGCAATGCTGGTAAATATTGGCTCTCCAGCAACATCCCTTCCAAGAGGAATGGTGAGATTACTACTCTTACTAAACTCGGGATAGTTAAGAAGTGATCCCAAACGAACAATACTAGCTACCTTATTCGGTACCTCTATGCCAACTAATGATTTTCCTGGGATAGGAGCCTCGATGCGAATTGGATGAGCTGCCAATGCTAAGCTTAAATCTTGATTCAATGCTTCAATCCTCGAGAGCTTTACTCCCTCGGCAGGTTTTAGGGTATATCTAGTTACCTTTGGCCCAATTGTTATCTCTCCCATCTCAACTGGAATACCAAAACTCTCAAGTGTACGCTTGATAATATTGGCATTGGCCCTCAAGTCCCCAACCATAGGTTTCTCGGAACTCGTCTTTAGAAGTTTAAGTGGCGGGAATTTGTAATCTTTTAAAGCGGCCTTCAGGCCATTGTCACTGAAGAGTCCAAATCCTTCCGTTTTGGGTGTGAGCTTAGCTTCTTCTCTGATTCCAGCGCGTGCTTGAGATCCATCATCTGATGGATGGTCATCAATATCTTCTGGCATAATAACGCGAGGCTCTTTTTCTTCCTCCTTTGATTTGTCCTTGGGCTCAAATTTAATACGTATAGGTATGTTTAATGTCGCTAGGGATGAGGCTACTAAAATAGTTAGGTTAATGATTAGAGAAGCGGCTTTCCCAAAGAGAAGTTCGAGACTTCCTAGTAACGTTCCAGCCAGCCCTCCTATCCCCTCAGATATAATATCGAGGATGCCCAATCCAGAAAGTACAAAAAAGATAGCTCCAACTATAGTAGGAGTAGCCAAGAACTGATCATTTTTCATAAGGGCGTTAATACCCATTAGAACTAGAGCCGCTGGAATAAGGTAGTAACCCCAACCCAGCAAGGTTTCCAGCCCCATATATATGTATTCTCCAATAGGTCCAGCAAAGCCGAACCCAGAAAGGAAAAGGATAACTGCTAACCCCAAGAAGACGATAGCCAAAATGCTAGCTTTAGTATCTGGGTGGAGCCCACGCCTTTCTTCCTCCCTAGAGTCCCTCTTCTTATTCTTGCCCTTCTTAGACATACTCCATCATTTAACAACAAAAAGGATGGCAGGGAAAGGCGTGATTGTGATACGATCACTATTAAATGAACACAGATTTTTCTGCCAAGAGGGCGGCTTTCAAGAAATACGATATTCGTGGAGTATACCCAGAAATGGTGGATGAAAACCTGGTATATACAGTAGCTAAGGCCCTGGGAGAAAAAGTCTTCCATAAAGGGAAGGTTGTCTTAGGTAGAGACGTGCGCCATAGCTCACCCAGCCTTTATGAAGCAGCCAAGAGTGCCCTTGAAGTAAGCGGAATAGAAGTTGAGGTAGCAGGCGTTATAACCACCCCCATGTTGGCCTTTTTAGTTAATCACCTTGGAGCTTCGGGTGGAATTATGATCACAGCCTCTCATAATCCAAAAGAAGATAATGGGGTAAAGGTGGCCAATGCTAAGGGAGAGCCAATAAGCGGTGAGGAAATGTTTGAATTGATATAGATGGAATACATAAAGACATACGCAACATTTTTAAAGGGGTTCCTGCAGACATCAATAAAAATACGAGTACTTTTCGATTGCTCCAACGGTTCAACTGGATTAATAATCAAAGAGTTATTCCAAAACCATGAAAACATAGAAATAGTTTTGGTGAACGACATGATGGATGGTGATTTCCCAGGGCATGGCCCAAACCCCCTGGATCAAGGAGTGGGTGATTTTATGAAAGCAGCAGTTACCCAGAATAAAGTTGATATGGGTGTGGTTTTTGATGGAGATGGCGACAGAGTTTTCTTCTTTGACGATTTAGGGGGTCCCTTGGATTCATATGAGGTATTTGGCTACATAAAAAAATATTTCAAAACTCCTTACGTGGTAGATGTTAGGGCGTTAGTGGAATTTACTATGCCCCAAGAGGAGGTGATAGAAACAAAAGTAGGGAGATACTTCGTGGTCAAAGCGATGAAAGAGAAAAATGCGGAGCTAGGGGTGGAGTATTCAGGACACTTTTACTTCAAAGACTTTTTCTATACTGACTCCGGAATCTTAGCCGCCATACATATGTTGAATTATCTGTCAGAACTCAAACAAGATGGGAAAAGCTTGAGCGATGTAAAACAAAAGAACCATTTTGTAAGACTATCCGAAACTAACTTCGCAGTAGTTTCCGTTGACGATGCCATATCCAAACTATCAAAACATTTTAGTACTCAAGGAAAAACAGAAACCATGGATGGGATTAGCGTGTATACAAAAGATTTTGCCCTTAATGCCAGAGGCGCTGCTACAGAACCCGTTATTAGATTCTCATTGGTAGCAAGAGACACAGAGACCCTTCAACGGGTTTTAGGTGAGGCAAAAGAAGTATTAGGCATAGATGCGTAACCAGCCTATATATTTAGACTACGCTGCCTCTACTCCAGTTTCGCCAGAAGTTCTGAAGTACATAAAACCATATTTCTCGAAGAAGTTTGGAAATTCAGGCTCACTTCACTCATTTGGACAGGAAGCACAAGCCGCATTAGATAAGGCACGTACCGCCATAGCAGAGGAAATAGAGGCTAGTTTTAATGAGATTATTTTTACCTCATCAGCTAGTGAGGCCAACGACCTTATCGTAGATGGTATCTTTGAGGGATCCGGAGTAGATAAACCCAAGATTATCATTTCCGATATAGAGCATGAGTCGATTGACCAAACCGCAGAGGCACTCATAGAAAAAGGAGCAGAAGTTGTGAAGTTGCCGGTTTCAAAAGATGGGTTTGTGAATCCAGATGAACTAAGAAAGACCCTAGACGAGAGGACTATTCTAGTTTCTATAATCTTTGCTTCTAACGAGATTGGTACGATCCAACCAATAGAAGAAATCGGTCATGTTATTAAATCTTTTAAGAAAGAACATGGATTAATGTATCCGGTATTCCATACCGATGCAGTCCAGGCCATTTCATCCATTAAAATTGATGTCCAACAACTCGGGATAGACGCCCTAACTCTTTCTTCCCAGAAGATATATGGACCCAAAGGCGCTGGTGCACTTTATATCAACAAATCTTTTCTCTCTCACCTTAGACCTCAGCTCATGGGAGGAGGGCATGAATTTGGGTTAAGAGCTTCAACCCCAAATATTCCATCCATCGCAGGGTTTGGGAAAGCTATAGAACTTTTAACAAAAGAGAGAAGTACAAAAAGTAGAGAGATAAGCACACTACGCAATAGACTTCTAGAAGGATTGAAAAAAATAGTGCCAGAGATAGAAGTTAACGGCAGTATGGAAAATCGCCTCCCCAATAATTTGAATATATATTTCCCAGGTAGGGAAAACGATAACCTGGTAGTGAGATTTGATATCGCTGGAGTAGCGGTTTCTGCTGGATCAGCCTGTTCTGTGCGATCTAATAAAGTTGCTAGGGCAGTATTGGCTTTAGGACATTCTCCAGAGAGAGCTGGAGCGAGTATTCGCTTTACGCTAGGAGATCTAACTACCGCCAGGGAAATAGAAGAGGCCGTTAGAAGAATTCAAAAAGCCCTAGTTGCTAAGGGCTAAACCAACTCTTGATAGTTTGGTACAATTTAAGTAGTGTATAAGCCAAAATGAACTCTTTTAATCGTTTTACAATTAAAGCTCAAGAAGCCCTCCAGAAAGCTCAGGATCTAGCTACCGCCCAAAACCACGGGGAGTTCAGGGCTCTCCACCTTTTAGCCGCCCTTATCGCGGATCATGATTCTCTGGTAAGACCAATTTTGGAAAAATCTGGGGCGGAACTGGAATCTTTAACTATGCAGATCGACGAGGAGTTACGCCGTCTTCCTAAGATATTTTCTACCGCTTCAATCGGTCAGATATATCTCTCAAGAGAAGTTCTGAAAATTATCGATCGAGCGGCGAGAACGGCTATGGCCAACAAGGATGAATTTATTTCCTGCGAACATCTACTTTTAGGAGTATTGGAGGTAGATTCAGGAGCCAAAACACTTTTAGAAAATCTAGGGGTTAAAAAAGAAAGCGCCCTGCGTATGATGTCTAAGCTTCGCGGCAGCGCCAAAGTTACCAACGAAAGCCCAGAGGCAACTTTTCAGGTTATTGATAAATATGCAGTTGATGTTACTGAGATGGCGAAGGAAGGAAAATTGGATCCTGTGGTGGGTAGAGAGGAAGAACTACGTAGAATAATTCAAATTCTTTCCCGTCGTACTAAAAATAACCCCGTCTTAATAGGAGAGCCTGGCGTTGGAAAGACAGCTATCGTTGAGGGCTTGGCCCAAAGGATTGTTTCTGGAGATGTACCAGAAACTTTGAAAGGAAAACAATTAATTTCACTGGATATAGGATCATTGATTGCCGGCACAAAGTTCAGAGGAGAATTTGAGGACAGACTGAAAGCCTTTATTAAAGAAATCAAAAATGCCCAAGGAGAAATAATCCTCTTTATTGATGAAATTCACATGATTGTTGGGGCAGGAGCAGCAGAAGGAGCGATAGACGCTTCGAATCTTCTAAAGCCTGCGCTAGCCAGAGGAGACTTGCACGCCATAGGTGCTACTACCACCAAGGAATATCAAAGGCATATGGAAAAGGATCCTGCTCTTGAGCGCAGATTCCAACCGGTGTTTGTGGAGGAGCCCAATATAGAAGACAGCATTACAATTCTAAGGGGACTTAAGGAAAAATATGAGCTACATCATGGTTTGCGCATTAGCGATGAAGCTTTGATTGCCGCAGTTAACCTATCAGCTAGATATATAAACGAACGTTTTCTCCCAGACAAAGCGGTAGATGTTATTGATGAAGCAGCTGCCTCCAGACGTCTGGAGTCTGAAAGCATGCCATCGAGCATTAATAAGTTACGTAAGCAGATAACTGCCCTAGAAGTTGAAAGGGCTGCACTAGAGAAGGAAAAAACCTCTCCAAAGCACACAGCTAGACTATCGGAGATTAACAAAGAGCTTTCTGATCTGAAGGACGAAAATGAAGGACTTTCTGCTAGCTGGGATGCAGAGAAGATGGTTTTTGAGAAATTGAATAACCTACGTGAACAGGTTGATGCTCTCAGGCGCGAAAAAGAGATAGCTGAAAGAGATGGTGATCTCACGGCCGTAGCCGAAATCACATACGGTAAACTTCCCAAGGCAGAAAAAGAGTATGAAGCATATGAGAAAAAATATTTCACCTCTTCAAAGAAGCAGGATAAGGAGGGTTTTCTGAAACAAGAAGTAGATAAGGAAGATATAGCAGGGGTTATCTCTCGATGGACAGGTATTCCTCTTCAAAACATCATGGAGACAGAAGCGGATAAGTTGGTCAGAATTGAAGAAGTGCTTGGCCAAAGAGTGGTTGGGCAAGAGGAGGCCATTAAAGCAGTCTCAAGTGCCTTAAGGAGGGCTAGGGCTGGTCTTGCTCCCATAGATCGTCCTATGGGTTCATTTATGTTCTTAGGTCCAACTGGGGTAGGAAAAACTGAGCTCGCAAAAGCACTAGCCGAGTTCATGTTCAATGACGACAAGGCGCTCATTCGCATAGACATGTCCGAATATATGGAACGTCACGATACAGCCAAACTTATTGGTTCTCCTCCTGGATATGTTGGATTCGAAGAGGGTGGACAATTAACAGAAATAGTACGTCATCGTCCATATAGTTTGATTCTCTTTGATGAGATAGAAAAAGCGCACCCCGAAGTATTTAACATCCTACTTCAAGTTTTGGATGCCGGAAGGTTGAAAGATGGTAAGGGTAGAAACGTTAACTTCAAAAATACCATTATCATCATGACCTCCAACGTAGGAAGTCACATTTCAAGGGAAATGTCTCGAGTTGGATTTACGGCAAGCACCAAAGCTGAGATAAAGAAACAAGAAGATGAGTACAGAAAATCTATAAAGGAAGAACTCAAGGAGCACTTCAAGCCAGAATTTCTAAACCGCGTAGATGAAGTGGTCATCTTCAACTCACTGCACAGGCAGGCCATAGAGAAGATAGTAGAGATTCAATTGCAAGAACTCACAGAGCGCCTTCAGGAAAAAGGCATTAAGGTAACCATAGATGCATCAGCTAAAAAATACATTGCCCAAAACGGCTTTGATCCAGAGTATGGCGCTCGTCCGGTTAAGCGGTTAATTCAGAAGATGATTTTAGATCAACTGGCTGATAAGATAATAGGAGGACAAATAAAAGATGGTGGTAAGGTTAAAATCAGTTCTAAAGAGTCCGGTATCACCGTTAGCACTTAGGGCTACGCTTCTTGCCGTAACTATTTTCTGGCTACGGGCAGGAGACTTTAGTTTTTTCAAATTCCTACTTTTCGGAACTCTTTTTATTTTCCTGTATTTAAAGCCTCCATTAGGAGCTACTAAGTTTCTGATGTCGGCGCTTGTCCTTAGCATCACCATTATCTTTGCCCCCCAAGTAGGGGGTTTGATGGGTTTCTACGTAAACCTTGCTCTTAGCACCCTAGGTTTTCTCCTGCTGGGCATTAAGAACTTAATCTTTGTAAGAAAGCAGAACCTTTATTACTTGATGCATCTAGTGCTCATGATCAGCCTAGCAAGCCTTTTTTCACTCAGCGTAATTTCTCCCATTCCGTTTTTTGTCCTAGCATTTTTTCTCTTTCGAGAGTTTTACATAGTAATGATTCCAGAGCGACCTGAATTTCTGAACTTAGTAGCCGCAATGGAGGGCATGCTCATTATGCAGGTAGCTTGGGTAACCTCATTTTTCCCAACAAGTTTTCTAATAAATGCTGCGATATTAGTATTGCTTACTTTTATCTTCCACGATGCCCTTATCCACCACTTCAAAGGTACCTTTTCCAAAGACATAGCCGTAAGATCTATAGCTATGTTTGTAGTCCTAGCATTCTTGATATTAATTTTGCCAGTTTGGGGATTTAGGTAGGGCCATCTCAAGATGTCGAAGGCTAAATATAAAAAGTATATTCTGGGGTCAATTTTGGGATTGGCAATCATTGGAGGTGCACTCTATATCGGGCGCATGGAGACGCCTTTCGCCCCCTTAGCCTCAGTGGGCGAGGCATTTAATAATATTTTTGGTCTCAAGACAGAATTTGTAGAGGTGGTAGATACAAAAGAATCCCAAGCGAAATCAGAGAGCAAAGAGGTTAGGGTAGTAAGTGCTCTGTCTAAGTCCAACACGGTAAGCACTTCAAAGTTAGACAACCCGTTGCCAACAATAGACCTGAAGATAGGGCGCATAGTGTATGACGTCGAAGGCGCAGATGAAGGCAAGGAGAGAATTGTGATCAAAAACCATAGTGTATCGATTTTAGATATCAGTAATTTCTCTGTGCAATATATAAAACTTGGAGGAACGTATAGTTCTATATCCAAAAAGAATTTTGAATCAGGGCACCATATTGAAGGCAACGGAGAATTCATTGTAGGCGCCAATTGTAAGGGAACTATTCCTTGTGTGGGAGTAGATATGTCATGGAGTCAGGCGCTTGGAAATGATGGCGGAACAATTTATCTAGTTTCTAATCAGGAAAATATTTTGGGTGCCCTGGACTCGGATATAGTAGATTTTTTGCAGTATTAAGGGGTCGGCCATTGAAAATAAGGCTAGTTTTGATATTTTGTAAGCGCACCTACAGATTTAATTAGGGCAAGGGCCTCCGTAGTGAAATGGATATCACGTCAGGCTTCGAACCTGA
>CAZSWG010000021.1:0-8630 GCA_964610795.1 uncultured Candidatus Saccharibacteria bacterium
ATTTTTAAAGGCGTTCACTAAAGGAACACTTTCCAGATACTTACGCTTTTGGAGACCAGTTATTAGAGCCCTGTAAGACTCCATCTGTCTACTTGAGTTTACTCTCTTTATGAATAGTGTGCTTCTTACACCACTTGCAATGCTTTTTGAACTCAACTTTACGCTCTACAGAGCGTTTATTCTTGCGGGTATAGTAGTTCTTACGCCCACAGACGCTACATTTTAGAGATATTAAGTTTTCGCTAAATTTTGATTTTAAACCCATATTTATTTAATCGGAGCCGACGGCCGGACTTGAACCGGCGACCTACTCCTTACCATGGAGTTGCTCTACCAACTGAGCTACGTCGGCAAAAGTTCGGACCGGAAATACTCCCTTACTTGCTGATCTATACTACCAGCGCCCATAAAGACTACCACCCCTCCCCCCAATTCATCAAGAGCCTCTTTTACGTCCTCCACTAGCCTCACATTCTCCATTTCTTTGGCCCTCAGAGCTTCATATAGATCTTCGCTGGTTTTGCCATTATCCGGGTCTCTACCGGCTACTTTATAGACTGGCATCAGCATTACCTTGTCCGCATCGTCAAAGGCACTCGTAAATTCCTCAAATAGCTCTGTGAGTCTCCTTACTTGATGAGGTTGGAACAGTACCGTAAGGGATTTGTCTGAATATTCATCTTTTAAGGCTTTCAATGTCGCTTTTACCTCCGTTGGATGATGAGCATAATCCGAGAAGAATATTATATCTTTAAATTTCTCGTTGTTTGGAATCAATCTCTCCATACGTCTCCAAGCTCCTTTGTATTCACTAAGTGCTTCTCTTGCTTGATCGCGTTTCACTCCAATTATTTCTGCCGCAAGCCAAGCAGCTTGAGCGTTAAGTTGATTAAATCTACCGGGTACTTTCAATGGCCACTTCTCTGTTGGCTCTTTGAAATATTGGATATCTGCTTTCACGCCTTTTTGAATATCTGCAGTGTATTTATCTTCTTTGTTTAAAATGGCTTTCGATGTTTCGGGTAATTGTTGTAGATAGTGATTAAATCCTTCCACTACGCCCTCTATATTTCCATATGTATCTAAGTGTTCTGCGTCTACATTAGTAACGATTGCAATTTGGGGAATGTAATTCCAGAAAGATTTATTAAAATCATCTGCTTCTATAACTAAATATTTCCCCTTTCCCTTTCTGAAGTTAGATCCACCAAATTCAGCTAACTTTGTTCCAACAATAACTGTTGGATCTAATCTGGCTTTGATCATTATTAATGCCAACATACTGGTAGCGGTTGATTTACCGTGCGAACCCGTAACAGCAATAGTGAAATATTTTCTGGATAATTCCCCTAATGCTTGTGGGTATGTTTGTAGTTGAATTCCTAACTCCTTAGCCCCCTCAAACTCTGGATTGTCTTCTTGTACCGCAACTGTATAAATAACTTTTTCGGTTCCTTCTGGAATATTATCTCTTGACGGTTCTCCTACAAAAACTTTAATTCCCTCTGCTTTGAGATCTTCTATTAGTTTGGATCCGCTTAAATCGGATCCAGATATTTCATTTCCTTCAGCTAAAAGAAATCTAGCTAGTGCGCTAACGCCAATTCCTCCTATGCCTATGCAGTGGATCTTCATTTGGAGCCACCTCGCGGATTCGAACCGCGGACCTTCACTTTACAAAAGTGTTGCTCTACCAGCTGAGCTAAGGTGGCAACCTTGTGCACGGGGAGGGATTTGAACCCCCGCAGGCATATAGCCGCCAGATTTACAGTCTGGTGCGATTGACCGCTCCGCCACCCGTGCATTGTGACTAAGGTTAGTTTAGTTGAGGAAGCCCAGAGCTTCAACCCTTACCACCTATTGTTCCCTTTTGGACCTAAGCTTTTTGCTAATAAGATTGTCTGCTTTCATTACTACAACTTTCATTTTTCGCAAAAACTTATCATTGGCTCTTAGGAGCAATTCATCCAGCTTGTCTAATGGCAAACTAGAACGTCTTGATCCACTATCCTCATCTTCCTCTTTCTTATCCTCCATTCTAGGAAGAGCAGCTGACATAAGGTAGACGATAACGGCCAAAGAAGCCAATAGTGTTATTTCTAAGAAAAGATTTTGCATCCTTTATATTCTACAAAAAACTAGAGCTCTAAGCGATAGAACTCATCAATTTTTATGTTTTCTCCGGTTTTAGCAATGGTTTCTTTTACCAGATTTTCTATAGACACCTTCTCGTCTTTAACAAAAGGTTGGGCCATTAATTCTTCTACATTCGCGGGGTTCATGGCTACTATATGAACAGCTAAGTTATGTACTAACTGTTGAAATGGTTCTGATCGCGCCACAAAGTCGGTTTCACAACCCACTCTTAAAACCACGCCCACACGATCATTGTGGGTATAGGTTTTGATGAGACCTGCTTTAATTTCTCGCTCCGCTTTCTTATCTGCTTTGGCAAATCCCCTTTCTTTGATAATTTCGATGGCTTTATCAAAATCATCGCCCGCTTCTTCTAAGGCTATTTTTGCATCCATCACTCCTGCTCCAGTTAAATCTCTGAGTTTTTTTACAACGCTGGCGTCTGCCATTATCTATAATCAACTATTTCCCCTTCGCGACTTCTTTGGGGTCAACTACAACTTGCTTTGCTTGAGCTGCTGCAATAACGTTTTTTATTTTCTCCAAAATAAACTCTGCACTTTTTGCATTTCTCTCGTTAGCAGCTATTCCATAGTCTACCAGTTTTGGATTTGCATCGGTGTTAATAATTCCAGCAACGGGAATTCCCAAGCTCTTAGCTTCTTTGGCTGGAGTCTCGTCACTTGATATGTCTGCCACAAAAACCATTTGTGGAAGTTTATTCATTTTCTCTAGACCACCAAAAAACCTACTGAGTTTTACTAACTCTTTTTCTAGGTCTAACTGTTCTTTCTTGGTGTACTTGTCCCAGTCACCGTTAGCTTTGTCTTCTTTAAGCTTCTTAAGTTGGTTAATTCTCTTGGAAATAGTTTCGAAATTAGTAAGAGTTCCTCCCAACCATCTTTCGGCAACGTATGGTAGACCTAACTCTTTGGCCATTTCTTCTATCTCTCCTTTAACTGAAGGGCTAATACCAACGAGCAGAATAGTTCCACCATTGATTACTATCCCCTCAATAGCGGCGCTAGTTCTCTTGATACCTTCTAGGGTTTTCTCTAGGTCTATAACGCTAAATCCTGACCTATTCGTCAGAATATATTTACGCATTTTGGGGTTAGTACGTGCTTTTGAGCTTCCATAAAAGACACCTAAGTCCATCATGTGCTTAATCATTTCCATCTCCTCGGGGGTCAGAGATTCAACCTCCACTGGAGTGGGATTGGCTTTGGTACCTACTTCTATAACTTCTTTTTCTGTCATAAAGATTGCGAGCCCAAGAATAGCACTAAAATAGCCTATGGGCAAGAGTTTCCCTCTAATTAGTCTTGGTTTTGCGCCATTTATCTACTTTTGCGTGATTTCCAGAGAGTAATACGCCTGGTACCTTGTATTTTTTATCCTTGAATTGAAATATCTCAGGTCTAGTATACGTAGGCATACCAACGCCGTAACGGCTTTCCTCGATAGATTCACTTTTACCCAAAACCCCAGGAATCTGACGCGAAGTCGCATCTACAATGATCAATGCTGGAATCTCTCCCCCGGTTAAAACGTATGGACCTACTGATATCTCTTGGACAGAGAATCCCATACCATTTTTAATAACCGATTTAATTCTTTCATCAAATCCCTCGTAGCGACCGGCTATAACCACTATATGTTCGTATTTCTTGGCCCAGACAGAAGCTAATTTATTAGAGAATTCCCTACCAGCTGGGGCAGTTAAAACCACCAATGTTTTACTTTTATTTTTCCCTTTCAAAATATACTCTAGCGCACGGGAGAGTGGTTCTACTCCCAAAACCATCCCTGGACCTCCTCCGTATACTTTATCATCAACTCTGTGACGTTTGTCTTTAGTAAATCGTCTGAGGTCGTATATTTTAACTTTAATTTTCCCACTCTTAATCCCCTTGCCGATTATTGATTCTCCAAGATATGGAGCAAAAAGCTCTGGGAAAATTGTGAGTATATGAAATGTCATTTTCTGAATTATAACTTAACCTAAAAAACAAAAGCCACATTTGTGGCTCTTGTCTGTAATGTTATTACTCTTATAAGTCGTTTTTTATGTCGTCTATAACCTGGCCAACAGTTGTGCCACTCATATCGAATCCTCCTGTTGCACTCTCGGGACTTTCTTTTCTTTCTTCACTGCGCTCCATTCTTGGTCTACGACCGCCTTCCGGTTCCTCTATCTTTAGGTTAACGCGAGCGTTGTTCTTTACACCCACGATCTTCAAGAGAGACCTGATGGCTTTGGCAGTACTACCTTGTCTACCTACAACCTGACCCATATCTTTTGCGTTAACGTGTAGGGTAAGCAATACTCCCAGTTCGTCTACCGTTCGATCTACGCGCACATCATCTGGAGTATCTACAATGGATTTCACCACAAACTCCAAAAATTGCTGATCTGTGTATTCTGAGTGTGCCATTCCTTTCAATCTTTATTCTACGACGACCTTTATTCTTCTGTTTTTGGTTCTTCCAAATTTTCTACTGGTTCCACACTTGGAGTAGCTTCTGCCTCTGGGGCTTCGGCTACTAGTGTCTCCTGCGCTACTTGAGGAGGATTCTTTTCTGCCAACTTTTCCTTCCTCTTTTTCTTAGCCCTAGTTCTTCCAACAAAGACCTGGGCTTCAGATGAATTCTTGGCGTGCTTGATAACCTTCTCCATGCTCTCGGTAAGCTGGGCTCCATTATCTATCCAGTATTTTAGGCGCTCTTGGTTTAGCTTAACCTGATTAGTGTGTGGGTTAAACCAACCCAAGTCATCAGTAAAAGCACCCTGTAGTTTAGAGCGTTTTTCTTGGACAACTACTCTAAAAGAGTGCTGTCCCTTTTTCCCTATCATTCTTAGTTTTACTACTAACATATCCTCGGCATAATATGCATCTTATCCCCTTACGTCAACTTCAAAGAAACCAATTTACTCGTTCCATCCTTGGTCATAGTAACTCCATAAAGAACGTCCGCTGCCTCCATGGTGGCACGGTTATGAGTCACAATCACAAATTGGGTATGTTTGGAGAATTCTTTCACGATATCTCCAAAACGCTTGGCATTACGCTCGTCTAGGGCTGCATCTACCTCGTCCAAGAAAAGAAACGGTGGAGAACTAACAGATATCAATGAGAAGAGGGCTGCTATGGAGACTAAGGCCCTTTCTCCACCCGATAGGACATCTAACCCCTTAATACGTTTTTTGGGTAATGTTACATCTACCAAGATACCGGGGACTTTTACTTCTTCAGAGGCACCATCTGACTCTTCTCCTTCGACTTCTTTAATTTTGGTAATCTTTTCTAACTTCATAGAACCCGATCCTCCGCCAAATACGATTTTGATCAATTTAGAGAATTCTTCATTTATTTTCCCCATGGCGGATGTAAAATCCTCGTGTATCTTCTGATCTAATTCCTGAATCAAACCCTCAAGGTTTTCACTGGCTTTCTCTAAATCAGCTACTTGCCCACTTAAAAATTCGAATCTATCTTCTGTCTCTTTTGCTTCCTTCACCACATTTTCATCAATCTCACCGATGCTGGCCAATTGGGAACGAAGTCTTATCATGCGTTCCCTCATTTCATCTCCATTAACGGCAACTTCGGTATCGCGGGATACTCTTAGGGAATCTGCACTTCTTCCTATTTGTTTTAGTTCCTCAAGTAAGCCCTCTAATTTAGTTTCTAGTCTTTCTTTTCTAATAAGTAATTCCCCTTTTTGATGATCGAGAGTATTAACTTTCTTTTGTTGAACATCTAAGTGTTCGTAACTTTCAGAAAATCTCTTATTGAATCCTTCTAATCCTTCCCTAAATGACTCTTCTTTCTTTTTAATATCGTTGATTGAAGCATCCATTGCCTTGAGCTTCTCGAGTAGATCTTTCTTATCTTTTTCTAATTCATCAGAGCTGTGACCAGTAGCGAAACCACTGCTCTCTTCAATAATTTGAACAACTTTTTTAAGGGAGGTCCTGACTTTATCTAAGCTTTCCTCAGCAAAAAGTTTCTCTGCAATACTTCTAATTTCCTCTAATGCGCGCTTAGCTTTTTGTGGATCAAAATCTCCTCTTTCTTTTGATAACTCCAAACGAGCCTCTGCTCTACCTAACTCAATTTGTAGATCTGCCCTCATCCCCTGTAGTTTTACTTCTTCTTTACGCAACTCCTCTAGCTCTTTAGCTGATTTCGGTTCTCCTTCTTTTATAGCTATCAGAGCCTTTCTAAGGGCTTCTAGTTTTCCCCTTTCTGCTTTTAGATTAATCTCTATGTCTCTTTCCTCTTTAGAGGTCTTTCCAAGATCGCTTTCTAAGAAGTGCAGTTGTGCCCCAAAAAATTGATTCTCTAGTTTTCTTAACTCCTCCTCAGCCTCCTCTCTTCCTTCATATCTGCTGACCTGGCGGCGCAAAAGTTTGAGGTGAGGTTTTAGTTCCTCAATCAAAGCATTGGCTTTATCTAAATTGGAACTTGTGTTTTTAAGTTTCCTGAGAGATTCTCCTTTTTTTAACTGATATTCTTTGAGTCCCAATATCTCTTCTATCATCTCTCGTCGCTCTTGGGGGGTAGCTTTAATAAACATGTCGCTTTCACCCTGAGAAATTATGGTGAGTCCTCTCGCACCTAATTTTGATTTAGCGAAAAATTCTATAACGTCCTTGAGGCGTATCTCTGATTTATTGAGTGTAAAGATGGACACACCCTCTCGCGTCACTTTTCTTGATATTGCTAGGTCTTTGTATTCAACGGGAAGTGCACCCGAGGAATTATCAAAATACAAAGTCGCTTGTGCCATACCTGCACGCGGTTTATCTTTTGTACCAGCGAAGATAAGATCTTCTCCCTTGCCACCTCTTAAGTTCCTTGCATCGCGTTCACCCAAAAGCCATCGAACACTATCCGTGATATTACTTTTGCCGGAACCATTAGGTCCAACGATAGCAGTTACTCTATGTGTTAAATCAAGGGTGGTTTTATCTGCAAAGGATTTAAATCCCTGCAGCTCAAGTCGTTTCAGTAACATACAAAGACAATATTAGAGGCAAAAGGCTAAAACTCAAAAGAGTTAAACCTCTATGCGTGTATAGTACCAATTATCACCTATCCTAAAGACAAGAATGTTCATGCCTTGAGTGAGCGCCTCAGTAAGAATTCCCCCGTTTTCACTTAAATCTGGAAATGTCTTGATGATACCATCACCTACCACTTGGTAAGCGTCATCTATAGATTGTAAATCTATGCCTTCGACTGAGATACTAGATTGCCCGCTAGAGATAATATAGGTACCTGTTTTTTGAGTAATGCCTGGATAATTTAGAGTGTATCGGAATGGATCTGAACCAACATTATCTTTGGTGGTAATGAGAAACCTATATTCTCCTGGATCCGATAGAGGCCATAATGGAAGAACATAGTTTCTTTCATCTCGACTTAAAACTAAATCAAACTTTCCTTGTAGCCCTGGAATTTCTACCTGGAATATATAATCCGCCTCTGCCCTCTTCTCCTCTCCCCCAATGAATGTCTTAATTCTCAATCCCAACCAACTCACGTCATGATCTATAGGAACAATGTCTGTTTCATTAGAAATCTCAACCCTAATGTTCTCTTTCATACTAATGGCTTTGTCATACAAGCCGAACCAACGAAAACCATACCCCGCTGCTGCCCCCAAGATAGCCATTACAATTAGATACCAAATATATTTTTTACTCATCTTAATAGTTAACTAGCTTGCACAAAATGAAGAACTGGAATCGTAGCTCTGGTTAACATAGGTTGTAACACTACAGGCTGTACCTGATCCATTGCACCACACTCTGTGTTCGTGTTTACATCTCCTACCTGGCAAACTACCACCTGGTCCAGACGTTATAGAACATGCGCTACTGAAACCAACCACCTGACAATAATAGGTACCATGTGTGTGCATGGTAACGGGGTAACAAAAGGCGTTAGGCTCACATGCGGTAGGTTGCACTCCACCACCCGAGTGATTCGGAAGACATGCTTGGCTCGCTTCGGTGGCTAGAGAACTCCAAGTACCGCTTCCCACGACACCATCGATGGTCAGCCCCTTAAATGTTTGAAAATCTGCAGCACCCTGTTGAGAGCAGTATCCATATTTTCCGTCTACATAGAGGTCGTTGTTTGTTAAACCGTAATCTATACCATCGCAATATGTTCTAGAGCAATTATCCGTCGGTGCACTATTACCAGAACAGTTAAGAGCAAAGGTATAGCCGCTAGTTTCATCGAATGTTGTAGACAGCCTAGAGAGTGCATTGAGATCTTGTTGGAGATACTGAACTACTGTTTTTTCTTCGTAGTAATTGAGTTGTTCATATCCCGAATGTGAGTGTGTTGTTGAATCTGTTACGCTTGCATTGGTGTCATCACAATCATATCCCAAGAGTTCAAAGCGGATAGATGCGTTGGTGGCGTTTCTGCGGATATACCCCGATCCCCCACAATCGCTTGCTGAGCTAGCAA
>CAZSWG010000022.1:0-8077 GCA_964610795.1 uncultured Candidatus Saccharibacteria bacterium
GATGAGGTGGACTCCATATTAATCGATGAAGCGCGCACACCTTTGATTATTTCTTTTCCCGATAGAGGTTCATCTGACTATTACAGAGTTTTTGCTGATGCAGTTAAAAAACTCAATTTAGAGGAGGACTATATAGTAGATGAGAAGATGAGGTCGGTAGAAATTACCGAGCCGGGAATAGATAAAATTGAGGCCATAACAAACATTAAAGATATTTATGCCTCTTCAAACTTACGTTTAGCTCATTTCGTTGAGGCAAGCTTAAAAGCCAAAGCGCTCTATGAGCGCGATAAGGAGTATGTAGTTAAGGGAGGAGAGATTATTATCGTCGATCAATTCACTGGTCGCTTGATGCCTGGGCGTAGATATAGCGGTGGTATACACCAGGCTATTGAAGCCAAGGAAGGTGTCCAAGTGCAAGATGAATCTCGTACCTTTGCCCAGATCACAATCCAAAACTATTTCCGTTTGTACGAGAAACTCGCAGGGATGACGGGTACTGCCCAGACTTCAGCTGAGGAGTTCCATAAGGTATATGAACTAGAGGTAGAGAGTATACCTACACACCACCCGTTAGTTAGAGCGGATAAGGAGGATCTTATATACAAGAATCTTGAAGAAAAATACAAAGCTTTAATCGAAGAGGTAAGGGAGCGTCACGAAAAAGGGCAACCAGTATTGATCGGTACGGTTTCAATCGATAAAAACGAAGTTTTGTCAGGGCTGTTAAGTACGGCGGGTATACCGCACGAAGTTTTGAATGCTAAAAACCATGAGCGTGAAGGTTCCATTATTGCTCAAGCTGGAAGAGTGGGAGCCGTAACGGTTGCCACTAACATGGCGGGAAGGGGAGTAGACATTGTTTTAGGTGGAGCACCTCTCCACAAGGAGGAATACGAAAAAGTTAAAAGTTTTGGTGGTTTGCACGTTGTGGGTACGGAAAGACACGAAGCTAGAAGAATAGATAATCAGTTGCGAGGACGCGCTGGTAGGCAAGGAGATCCGGGATCATCTCAATTCTTCTTATCTTTGGAAGATGATTTGATGAGAATCTTTGGAGGAGACCGTATTCAGGGTATGATGGAGCGTTTTGATTTTCCCCCAGGCACTCCTATTCAAAACAAGATGGTTTCTAATGCCTTGGTGCAGGCACAGAGTAAAGTAGAGGGCTTTAACTTTGATTCTCGTAAACATTTGCTCGAATACGATGACATCATTAATAAACAAAGACTTACCTTCTACGAAAGACGCCAAAAAATTCTCAGTGCCCTTAATAGCGCAGATGGCGCGTATATTAAAGAACTATTGCAGGAGGGCTTCTTAAATCAACTAGATGGATTAAAAAATGCTGAAGCGCCAGAAGACAGAAAGAAGGCTGTCTTGAAAGAAATTGGTGCACCGGTTGAAGATCTAGAGAAGCTTGGGGAGCTTGCCAAGATACATATAGACAAATTTGAGGGTATTAAGGGATGGGGTATGCAGTTGGTGGCAATTATGGATCTATTGTGGATGAACCACTTAGAAAACATAGAAGCCTTAAGAGAATCGGTGCGTATTCGTGCATATGGTCAAAGAGATCCGTTGGTTGAGTATCGTAGGGAGAGCAAAATGCTTTTTGATCAGCTAGAGAAGAGTTTAGAAGGTTGGATCTTTGCCCACCTGTTTAAACTCAAGGCAGAGACAACCGAAGAGGGCCAAACCTCAATTCAGTTAGATACATCAAGTAATAAAGTTGGTAGAAATGACTTATGCCCCTGCGGGAGTGGAAAGAAGTACAAGAAGTGCCACGGAAAGTAGTATTAACTAGATTTTCCTAGAGCGTTATCCACTATCCCCATAAACTTATTTCTAAAATTCTCGGTTGAGTAAATTTTTGCAGTATCGGCGATAATACTAGGTTTAAATTGCATAGTTTCGAATTTTTTGACTGCATCAATTAAGCCTTCTTCACTTTGATCTTCAAAAAGTAATCCACTTATACCGTTCTGTACTATCTCCGCAGTACCTCCGCGGTTATATCCAATTACCGGTGTACCACAAGCAATTGATTCAACGGTAGAAAGACCAAAGTCTTCTAGCTGAGGAACAATAGTGGCCTTGGCTCCTCTGATAATGTCTCGCAAATCTTGATCTGTACGAATAAAAGGAAAGATTTCTATATTCGAAGCTCCGCTTACTTCTCTCCTTAGGGCATTCTCATCTGGTCCACTTCCTACAATCTTTAATGGTAGACCTAACTGTTTGAAGGCACGTGCTACCATTGGGAACTTTTTGTAGTGAATGATCCTTCCAAAGGCGAGATAATAATCCTGTTTTTTGAAAGTAGGATCAAAATTGAAAATATGATCTTCAATCGGAGGATTTATCACCGTAGCTTCTCGGCCATAGAATTTTTTAATCTTTGCGGCGATATGCTTGGAGTTTGCTAGCATATAGTCCGGTCTTTGAGAAAAACGTTTATCTTGCCAACGCAGATATGAGATAGCTGGCATACCAGCGTAAATCATAAACTTAGGAAACATATCTCCTAAAAAGGCGTGCGGTTCCCAGGCATAACGTAGGGGAGTGTGATTGTATGAAATATGCACACCACTTTGGTATTTCACTCCTTTTACAAACCCCATGGTGTTAGTGATGATTAAATCATATTGATCTTTTAGGTCGAGGGTTTGAGCGGCGTGGCCTAGAATCGGGATAAAGAAACGATGATAACGACGGATTAGTGGGTTGTTGAGGAAGCTAGTCTCAATTTTGCGTCCCTCCATATATCTCCCTAGGGTTTTAGGTTCATAAAGAAGGGTATATATAGTAGCCTCTGGGAAGAGTTCCATTAATTGAAGCAAAACCCTTTCTTGGCCTCCGAATTGGTCTAGATAATCATGGACTAACGCTACGCGCATTGGTGATATAATCTTAACACCTGAATGAGATACCCTTTGTGGAAGAGGATTTTTGATGTGGTCGTAGCCATTATGGGTTTAGTTTTAATATTTCCCTTAACTCCCTTGATATTGATAGCTATTAAGTTGGAAAGTAGGGGTCCGGTCATTGTAAAGCTTGAGAGGATCAGTGAAGGGAGAAGAATTAGGGTCTATAAATTCCGCTCTATGGTCAAAGATGCTGATAGTATGAAGGAAAACCTGGCCCATCTAAATGAAAGAAAAGATGGCCCCCTCTTCAAAATTAAGAATGATCCAAGATTAACTAGAGTGGGGAAGTTTTTGCGCAAGTTTCGCCTAGATGAATTCCCTCAACTTATTAATGTATTGAGGGGTGAGTTGGCCATAGTAGGGCCACGACCTAGGGAACCTAGGGAAGCAGAACAGTATCCAGAGGAATATAAAAGAATCTTGGAGGCGCGCCAAGGAGTTACTGGTTTGTCTCAAGTAAATGGTGCATCGAGTTTGGCGTTTGCTAAGGAAATAGAACTTGATAAATCCTATACAGAAAACATTACTTTTATAGGAGATTTAAAAATCTTGCTTAAGACAATAGCAATTTTATTCTTCGATCCCACGGCAGTATGATTACCCTATGAAGCGTTTTGGGCGAAAGGATATCAATTTTGTGATGGCTGATGTTCGTCATCCTCACGAATCCATTCGAAAAAGACCTCGCCTAGGGAAACCCAGTAGGAAAAATATCATTTGGGGAAGCTCCATTATTGTGGTTACGCTCCTCATAGCAGTTTTTGTGCTTGATTTAGGGGGAGGAGCTCGTCAGGTCTATCAAAAATTTAAAGATTTAGCTTGGAGTATTCAAAATTTTGATGGAACGATAGATTATTTTGGTATTTTAAATAGCCTGGATAATGAATTAGGTGATCTAGATAGAAAAGCAAAGCTCCTATCAGCTATTCCTAAACTCAAAGAGATCCCCGAGATAATCAATGGTCTCCGAGATGTAGTTGTGACTATCAAAGACCTAGCAGCCGATCTGGAAGAGATAGGATCAAGTGGTTTGAAATTGGCTTTTGGAGGAGAAGGGGAACGATTAATAGAGATTTTGAGCTCTATGCAATCGAAACTTACTCATCTAAGGGAGACTAGCGAGGGATTATTAGCGAAGGCCAAAGAGTTAGACATAGAGGGGGCGGACTTGGATTTATTGAGTGAAGATTTAGTTAAGGCAGAACAGAATTTGGGATCCCTAATCTCCTTTTTGAATGTCGATTCACCAAGGAGACTAGTTTTGTTATTTGAAAATCCATCAGAGCTAAGACCCAATGGAGGTTTTGCGGGAAGCTATGGGGAACTTGTGCTCGAAAAAGGAAGTGTGAAGAGCTTGGAAGTTAATGACATATACTATCCTGATAAGTTTTTGCCGCTCAAAGTTGTGCCGCCTTTGCAGCTGCAAACCGTCACTCCCAACTGGGGCGCTAGAGATACAGGGTGGTTCTTCGATTTTGCAAAGTCATCAGAGAAATTTTTGGAATACCTGGAGGCATCAACCATCTACACTGATGAGAATATAAGATTTGATGGGGTAATAGCTATCAATATTCGTGTTTTGGAAGACCTTTTGAAGTTTACCGGCCCGATAGAGATTCCTGAATATGACTTAGTGCTAGATCATAAGAACTTCTTAAGTGAACTTCAAAGAGAGGTTGAGGCAAATAAGGTCCCTGGGGAGAATCCTAAAAAAGTCTTAAGTTTTGTCGCTCCCAAGTTGATAGAAGCGTTGGGGAATGCCGGATCGAATGGGTCCAACATTCTGGGGGTCTTTGTTTCAAGGGGGAAGAATAAAGACATTCAGATGTTCTTTAAGGACAGTGCTATGGAAACGTTATCTAGGGACCTGTATCTGGATGGAGGAGTGTATCAAGGGGGAGAAGACTTTACTGGAGATTATTTAGCCGTTGTGAATACCAATATCGCTGGAGGAAAAACAGATATCTTTGTGGAGCAGAAGGTTGTACTAAGAAGTGAACTCACTGGAGAGGGGAGAATAAAGAATGATTTAACTATTGCTCGTACTCATGAGGGTCAGAACGAAACAGATCCTTGGTACAACCACATTAATCAAAACTTTATTAAGATCTTTACTGCTCAAGATTCTAAATTAACAAACATAGAAGGAGGGGAATCGAAAGAGATCATTCCCAAATTAAACTATGTATTGAATGGCTACAAAGTAGATCCAGATGTGGCTGAGATTGAGAATACACGTAAACTTCTTCAGCCTTTTCCAGATGGATACGCTGAAAGTTATATAGAAAGTGGAAAGAAAGTCTTTGCAACTTGGTTTAATCTGGATCCGGGAGAGAAGGGAACATTAAAAGTTAAGTATGATGCTTCAATTGTTCCAATCAGAGATGGGCAGATAGTTACTTTCGTTTTGGATAAACAGTCAGGTAGCGAAATGGATTTCGATTATGCTATTGTTGCACCTACTGGATATTACTGGGATGAGAGTGGTAGCGATCTTTTCCGCTACAGAAGCAGTAGTCTACCGGTCCGAATGGAATTAAGGATAACTTTACGAAAGAAGTAGGATGGAAAATAAGATAAGGAATTTTGTTATTATCGCCCACATAGATCACGGTAAAAGCACTTTGGCTGACCGTTTTCTTGAAGTTACCGGTACGGTATCAGCAAGAGATATGAAAGAACAATATCTTGATTCTATGGAGCTAGAGAGGGAGCGAGGTATTACCATTAAAATGGCTCCAGTCAGGATGCAGTGGAAGGGGGTGGAGCTGAATCTTATAGATACTCCTGGGCACAGCGATTTTTCATACGAAGTTTCAAGGGCCCTCAAGGCAGTGGAGGGGGCGATTTTATTAGTAGATGCAACGCAAGGTATTCAAGCTCAGACTTTGGCTAATTTGGAAATGGCACGACAGTCTGGATTGAAGGTGATAGGTGCACTTAATAAGGTAGATATGAATCCTGTAGGAGTAGATGAGCTCGCCGATGAGTTGGCTACCCTACTTGGTGTTCCTCTAGAAAAGATTCATCGTATATCTGCAAAGACCGGATTGGGAGTGGAAGATCTTTTGGATAGTGTGGTGGCTGATATACCAGCTCCCAAAATCAGTAAAGAGGCATCGGCTTTGATTTTTAGCTCTCTTTATGACGAGCATAAAGGGATTATCGCTTTTGTTAGAGTATTTGGTGGTGAATTCAAAAGAGATGATCGCACAAAACTACATGCGGTCGGAGAGCACTTTAAAGTAAAGGAAGTTGGATATTTTGCTCCTCAACTCGAAGTATTGGGATCTTTAAAGATGGGAGAAATTGGATATATCGCAACGGGTGTAAAGAATCCAGATAGAATTTTGATTGGAGACACCATCGGCGAAAAAGAACTTCCGGGATTTAAATTGCCTAAGCCGGTAGTGTTTGTATCTTTATACCCAGATGAGGGCGGAGAATATGACGATTTGAAAGTGGCCCTAGATAAATTACACCTAAATGATTCGGCGCTGGAGTTTATGCCTGATTCGAGCCAAGTACTGGGAAGGGGATTTAAATGTGGATTTTTAGGAAGGCTTCACTTTGAAATAACCATGCAGAGGTTGGAAAGAGAATTCGGATTGGCCACAATAAACAGTTTCCCTTCGGTTGCGTATAGGGTAGTGAAAAGAGGAGGGAAAGAGGAAATTGTAGAAAATGCTCGTGACTTTCCAGATGATCCAGAAAAATCGCTAGAGCCTATAGTGAAGCTTAATATACTCACCCCAAGTGAATATCTAGGTTCAGTGTTGGGACTTAACAAGTTTTATCGCATGAGAGATGTGCAAACGGATAATGCAGGAAGAAATATTAGAGTAGAGGCTAAACTACCCTTAGCAGAATTGATTATGGATTTTGATGATAAATTAAAATCCGTATCTCAGGGGTTTGCCTCTTTTAGCTACGAGCCCTTTGGATACGAACAGGCAGAGCTGCAGAGACTTGATATATACATCGCTGGTGAGTTGGTCCATGGATTATCGAGAGTGGTGTACAAAGCAGATACTGAAAGTGAGGGGAGGAGAATGGTAGAAAAACTACGCGATCTCTTGCCCAAAGTTCAGTTTGTGCAGGCTCTACAGGCGAAAGTGGGGGGAACTATTGTGGCTCGTGAGAATGTGAAGGCTTTGAGAAAAGATGTAACGGGTGCTCTTTATGGAGGAGATATTACCCGCAAGAAGAAATTGCTGGAGAAACAGAAGAAGGGTAAAAAGAAGCTTGTAGGAATGAGTAGGGTGAGTGTACCCCCTGAGGTTTTCCGCGAGTTGTTGAAAAGGTAGGTTTTGATATTGTGGTATAGACGATGCAAAAGATTCTAACTTATATAGTTTCTATCGTGATTGTGAGCTACCTTGGATATCAGGCGTATATTTTGCAAAGAGAGAAAATGACTATCCAGGGAGAATTTGAAGAGATTCAGGGCCAGTATGAGGAGTTGCGGGCGGATAATACGAGGCTTCAGGGGGATGTGGAGTATCTATCCGACCCCCATAATCTAGAGAAAGAACTAAGAGCTCGTTTCAACTATAGATCTCCCAACGAGAAGCTTATAATAGTCGTGCCTCAAGAAGGGGAGGAGACCGAATAACTGCGGGCGTAGTTTAGTGGTAGAACGTGACCTTCCCAAGGTCGAGGCGGGAGTTCGATTCTCCTCGTCCGCTCCAAAGATATGTTTTATCAAATCATTTTAGCTAGTTTATTGGGAGGAGTACTTTCCCTCATAGGAGGGGTAATTTTATTGTGGAGAGAAGATTTCGCGAAAAAGATCTCCTTTTATTTGGTAAGTTTTGCCGCAGGAGCCCTACTGGGTGCAGCTTTCTTTGATTTAATCCCAGAGTCATTATCTGGTGCGGGAGAAAAAGCACTTATATTTGTTTTGGTAGGAATTTTCGTCATATTCTTTTTCGAAAGATTTTTAGGTTGGTATCACTACCATAATGGTGCACCCCACGAACATCATTCTTTCACAGTGCAATCTGTGCTGCTTGGAGATACTTTGCATAACTTTATAGATGGAGTAGCTATCGCCCTAGCGTTTGCAGTGAGTACGGAAGTAGGAATAGCCACTACCTTTGCGGTCTTTGTTCACGAAATTCCTCAAGAGATGGGAGATTTTGGGA
>CAZSWG010000023.1:0-7634 GCA_964610795.1 uncultured Candidatus Saccharibacteria bacterium
GCTCAATGGTAGAGCAGCTGCCTTTTAAGCAGTTGGTTCCAGGTTCGAGCCCTGGCGGGCGGACATAATATGCAAAGAAAAAAGAGGCTAATTGTACTAATCACTATTCTAGTTTTAACGACCCTTGGCGGGTTTTTTGTATATCCAGGCAATGCAGTATCCAACAAACTCCCTTGGCACCTAGGATTGGATTTGGTTGGAGGAAGTGCCCTAATCTACGAAGTAGATTTAAGTAATATTGATCCAGCCGGATATGAAGAAGCTATCGCTGGGTTAAGGGAGGTGGTTGAGCGCAGAATAAATATCTTTGGAGTATCTGAGCCTAAAGTGACGAGTGCCAAGAAGGGAGATAGCTACCAAATACTTGTGGAGTTAGCCGGAGTAGATGCAGAGGATGCAGCACGCCAGATTGGAGCTACACCCGTTTTGGAATTCAAAGAGGTTACTTTTGATGAAAATGATGAGCCGGTATATATATCGACCGAACTCACAGGAAGATATTTGAAGGGAGCAGATGTGGCTTTTGATCAATATTCGAATCAAGCTATGGTCACTTTGCAGTTTAATGATGAAGGTGCAACGCTTTTTGCGGAGATTACGAAGAAGAATGTGGGGCTTCCTTTGGCGGTATTTATAGATGGTGAATTAATGACCGCTCCTATTGTGCAGCAGGAGATAACTGGTGGTACAGCACAAATAACAGGCGGTACGGGTGGTTTTACAGTTGAAGAGGCTAGAAATCTAGTTCAAAGTTTCAATGCAGGAGCTCTGTCCGCTCCTATTAAGTTGATTAACCAAAGAAAGGTTAGTGCTTCAGCTGCAACCGATGCCCTTAACGATATTATTTTCGCGGGACTTATAGGAACGGCTGCAGTTTTATTATTCATGGCCGTTTATTATAGAAGCCTTGGACTCGTAGCCGGTTTGGCCCTTATTATCTACACCATCCTTTCTCTGGCTGTTTTCAAACTAGTGCCGAACTTCACGATGACCTTGGCCGGTATCGCAGGATTTATCCTCTCTATTGGTATGGCAGTTGATGCCAATATTTTAATTTTCGAGCGCACTAAGGAAGAGTTAAAAGGAGGACATAGTAAGGAACAATCCATTGAAGAGGGGTTCAAGCGTGCATGGTCATCCATTAAGGATTCAAATACATCGACTGTTATCACGGCCATTATCCTCTATGTCTTTACTTCGAGCTTTGTAAAAGGATTCGCCCTAACTTTAGGTATGGGTGTATTAGTTAGTATGTTTTCAGCAATTTTTGTTACCAGGACAATCCTTAGAGTATTTATGGAAAAATGATCAGAAAACTTTTGAAATATAAGAATATATTCCTCGGCATCTCTGTGCTGTTGATGGTGGGAAGTATAGTTGCGATGTCCGTTTTTGGATTTAAATTGGGCATTGACTTTACTAGTGGATCCCTTTGGCAAATAGAAGTACCTAATGCCTCAATAGAAGACATAAGGGGAGTATTCTCAGAGAAATTTGATATAGATGAAATTAATATTGCGTTAGATGAAGGCACCAATGTGTTTAGCCTATCCTTGCGTGAACTTTCCGATACAGAGCGTCAGGAGATAATGGGAGTTTTAAAAACCGATTTTGGGTCTAATGCCAAGGAGTTAGACTTTTGGTCAATGAGCCCGGTAGTTTCAAATGAGTTACGTTCAAAGGCGTGGTGGGCAGTAGGGTTAGTATTAATTGGTATATCGTTATATATCACATTCGCTTTTAGGAAGGTTTCGAAACCAGTTCAATCTTGGAAGTACGGATTGATTACTCTATTAACCCTCTTCCACGACGTTATCTTGCCAGCCGGTTTATTCTCAGTTTTAGGAAAAACGCAGAATGTTTTTGTGGACATAAACTTCATCGTGGCCTTGTTAGTAATAATGGGGTTCTCGGTTCACGACACGATAGTGGTTTTTGACCGCATTAGAGAAACCCTCATGCATCAAACTGGAAGGATAGATCTAGAGGAGGTGATTGATCAAAGTATCGCTTCAACCATAGCACGCTCCATTAATACCTCTTTGACCCTTATCTTGGTCTTGGTCGCCCTCTATTTCTTCGGCCCAGGAAGTCTCACATATTTCATCCTGGCCATGCTCGTGGGCACCATAGCGGGGGTCTACTCATCTATCTTTGTAGCCAGCCCCCTCTTGCTCATGGTCGGAAAGGGCAGAAAAGAGGCATAAGTGGATAAGTTTAGACCACTTATGTGCTAGACTGTAAATAGATATAAGCGTCTAGCGATCGACTTGACGTCTTTCAGTTAATGTTGTATTCTAAATCCAGCTAAAATGTTAAAGATAGCCTTAGAAATAGATATAGAAGAGCTAATTAAGAAAGCGCTCCAAATGGAGGACAAGAGGGGACGCGATATTGTGGTACGCAGATTTGGCTTAAAAACACCCGATATTCATACTTTAGCCAGCCTAGGTGAAGAATATGGCCTAACCCGCGAAAGGGTTCGCCAGATAGAGGCCTCTACCCTAAATGGCATTCGAGAGCGTATCAAAGAAGAAAAGCAGACACTGCTCTTTTTGGAGTTAATGGAGAAGTATTTGGGAAGTGTTTCCAAGGTGAGACGCAGCGATTTTCTAGCTCGTGATATAGCAGCACTTTGCAACCCCGACGATGAATATCAACCGGTCTTTGAAAACAAGCTTAACTTCCTAGCAAAGGTTTTGGAACACCCATATATCAAGGATGAGACCCAAGACACATATACGACTTGGTATCTAGATCAAGAGACTCATAATTTGGCTTTGAAGTTAGTAGAGAAACTTTTGGGTTTCAAGGAGCACGATTTTGATAAATATGTGAATGAAGTAATGAAAGAGCACGACCTTACAGAATCGGTGATTTTAAACTACCTATCACTTTCTAAAAACTTTGGAACTGGTCCTTACGGACACATGGGTGCTACCCACTGGTTGCATATCAATCCAAAGACGGTGAAAGACAAGGCCTACTTGGTATTAAAACAAAAAGGTGAGCCTATGCACTTCATGGACATTGCTCGTTTGGTTAATGAAATGAGCGACAAGGAAAAGGCACATGCCACAGTCCACAATGAGCTGATTAGAGATCCGCGCTTTGTTTTGATTGGACGAGGTACCTATTCCCTCAATGAATGAGCTTTTCGATAGCACACTACAAGCATTTTCTTATTGGTGGCTAGTTGTTCCTCTAGCCGTTTTAGTTTTTGCTAGGGATTGGTGGCTAATCGATATCACTGAGCGTTATATAGAAAACATTAAATGGGTTCTCTTGGAGATAGTGATCCCCAAAGAGAATGTTAAATCCGCTAAGGCTATGGAGCAGGTCATAGCTGCTCTCCATGGTACTTATTCCTTCGGTATCAAGAGAATAGATAGATACAGAAAAGGAAAAGTAGAAGACTGGATGTCATTAGAGATGGTGGGATTCTCCGAAGGTGTACACTTCTTTATTCGTACTCCCCAAGTCCACAGGCACCTAGTGGAGACAGCACTTTTGTCTGAATATCCAGACGCAGAAATCCTCGAGGTTGATGATTATATAGAAAGACTCAAAGAGAAACCTTTTTCCGACAGGGATATTTTTGGCACAGACTTTACTTTAGTAAACCCAAGCCACTTTCCACTTAAGACATATGAGTATTTCGAGGATCAAACGGAAGAGCGTATGCTCGATCCTTTAGCTACGATCACGGAGGTGATGTCTACACTCAAAAATAATGAAGCAATATGGTTGCAACTTTTGATTCGTCCCACGGGAGATGCCTGGAGGATAAAGGCCCAAGAAGAGATAGATGATATTGTGGGCGTTAAAAAGGGGAAAGAGCCTTCCATCTTAAGCAATGTTGCAAGAGACGCTGGGGATGTTCTAAAAAACCTACCATCAGCTGCCATTACCCCTCCTATTTTCGATGAGGCTGTAGAGACAAAACCCTCTTCTCCAAAACCACCCTCACCAGCAAGTCAAGAGAGAATTAAGGCTATATACAATAAAATGTCTAAAAATGCTTTTGAATGTGTTTTACGTTTTATCTACATAGATGACAAAGATGAATTTACCCCAGACAACATTACGGCTGTCATGGGTGCCTTTAGACAGCTTGGAGATCAAAACCTGAATCAGCTAGCTCCACACAAACCTACTTTAACTACCCCAAGGGCAGTTGGATTATTTTGGAGAAAGAAAAAATTGGCTAAGAGAAAAAGAATGTTGATGATAAACTACATTCACAGAGCGATGCCCAAGCCTATCCATGTCCCCTTTGTAGATATGAAGCTAAAGACATCAATTTTGAATACAGAAGAGGTGGCAACCTTATTCCACCCACCTTTGAGCTTGGTAAAATCTCAGAGAACTCAATCCATACAATCTCGCAAGAGTCAGGCTCCTATGGATTTACCTACTAAAGAAAGATGATGGATAAAAATGATGACATAACTATCATCGGACAAACCAACTTTAGAAATAAGGTTAGTTTTGGCATAAAAGAAAAAGACCGTATGCGTCATACCTACATCATTGGTAAGACAGGTTCCGGCAAGTCAGTTTTGCTCGAGAACATGATTATCGATGATATCCGTGCTGGTAGAGGAGTAGGATTTATTGATCCTCACGGTGAATCGGCGGAAACCATTTTAAAATTTATTCCAGAAGAGCGTTTGAACGATGTGGTTTATTTTGATCCATCAGACATGGCCTATCCTATTGGTTTCAATCCACTCGAGAAAGTAAGCGAAGAGCATATCCACCTGGTGGCTTCTGGTATCATGGCGGTATTCAAAAAGGTATGGGCGGACGTTTGGTCCAACCGTATGCAATACATCATGAACAATACCCTGTTGGCATTGCTTGAATATCCAGGAGCTACCCTTCTGGATGTGATGAGGATGCTAACGAACAAAGCTTTCCGTGACAATGTTATTAAAGAGCTCACTGACCCGGTTGTGAAGACCTTCTGGGTTGAAGAATTTAGTAAGTGGACAGCAAAGTATGCAGATGAAGCTAACGCAGCTGTGCTCAATAAGATTGGACAGCTAGTATCCAATCCTCTGATTCGTCACATAATAGGGCAACCTCATTCAACTATTAATCTTCGCGAGATTATGGATGAAGGGAAGATTTTAATTATGAACCTTTCTAAGGGAAGGCTAGGAGAAGACAATTCAGCCTTGATCGGAGCTCTGTTTATTACCAAAATCCAAATGGCTGCCATGAGCAGGGCAGATATTGCAGATTTGGAAGATAGAAAGCCTTTTCACTTGTATATCGACGAGTTTCAAAACTTTTCTACAGATTCATTCGCAGATATTCTCTCTGAGGCGCGTAAATATGGATTGAGCCTTACTATTGCCCATCAGTACACTAAACAACTTACCGATCCAGTAACTCGCAATACCAAAGTAAGAGACGCAGTTTTTGGAAACGTTGGAACTATGATCACTTTCAGAGTTGGAGCAGAGGATGCGGAGTTTTTGGAAAAAGAGTTTGAACCGGAATTTATGATGAATGATATGGTAAATTTGCCTAACTTTAACGTATACGTGAAATTAATGATTAATGGGGTATCCTCAAAACCTTTTTCCGCAGCAACTTTTCCTCCGCATAAGCTTGAGGGAGAATCTTTTGTAGATGTGATTGTAGAAAATAGTAGACGAAAGTATGGAGTACCTGTAGCAGAGATCGAGAAAATAATCGGTGCTCAATATGAAGCTGCGGCACAGGGAATTGGAGAAAAAGCACAAAGAAGAGGAGAAGAAAGATTGGATGTATTAAAAAAAGAACCTCCAAAGAAAAAGCCACCAGAAATAGATAGGGGTAGATTGCAGGGTGCTTTGAAGATAGCGCTCGATCAAGACCAAAAAAATGAGCCTGGGAATTAATGACATTAAAAAGGGATCCCTCGTTGTAATCGAGGGTGACCCGTACTTGGTGATGTCCGTATCTCACCAACACATAGGGAGAGGCAGTGCTAGTGCTGGGCTTAAGGCTAAGAACTTAGCCAACGGTAAAATTTTTGAAAGGAATCTTAAACCAGCAGAAATGTTTGAGGAAGCAGAGCTTGAGAGGATGGATGCAGAGTTTATTTATTCTCGCAACAGCGAATATTGGTTCCACGAATTAGATAATCCGGGTAACCGCTTTGCTATAGATCAAGACACCCTCGCAGATCAGGCAGCCTTTTTGAAAACCAAGATGGTGGTAAGGGCCATTAAGTTTGAAGGTAGGGTTATCAATGTAGAATTGCCCATTAAAGTTGAATATAGGGTAAGTGAAGCCCCCCCTAATGTAAGGGGTAACACTGCTCAAAGCGGCACGAAACAAGTGGTTATTGAAACCGGAGCTAAGGTTTCAACTCCTATGTTTGTGGAGACAGGGGACGCTATTATAGTAAACACTGAAACGGGGGAATACGTTGAAAGAGCTTAGCTGATCTGTTAAACCTTAAGCGTTATGACCGACCATAAATCCAAAAGGGTATTTGTTGGTATGTCCGGCGGGGTAGACTCGTCTGTTTCCGTATATCTACTTCAAAAACAAGGATACGACGTTGTGGGAGTACATCTTCAGTGCTGGAATAAAGATGGTTGTAATGAGCAGGAGGCAAGGGATGCTCGTTTAGTAGCAAACAAGTTAGGAATCCCCTTTTACGTACTGGATATGGAAGAGGAGTATGGCAAGCGGGTGGTTGATTATATGGTTGAAAGCTATCGCAATGGGTTAACTCCAAATCCAGATGTTATGTGTAATAAAGAGATTAAGTTCGGACTTTTCTTAGAAAAAGCGCTTTCTATGGGTGCGGATTTTGTAGCTACTGGGCACTATGCGCGATTAGTAGAAGAAAATGGAGAACATTTTATATACGAGGGTAAAGACAAAGGGAAAGATCAATCATACTTTTTATGGACCTTAGGTGAAGAAAAGCTGAAGAAAGTTTTATTTCCCATAGGAGATCTAAAGAAAGAAGAGGTGAGAAAGATTGCCAAAGAGGCAGGGCTTCATGTGGCCGAGAAGAAAGATTCCCAAGGAATCTGCTTTATTGGGCAAGTTACCCTACAAGAGTTCTTGCATGAATATTTGGGAAGTAAAGAGGGAGCAGTAGTTGATTTATCAGGTGAAGTAATCGGAAAACACGAAGGTGCTCACTTTTATACCATCGGGCAAAGGCACGGCTTGGGTGTAGCGCTAAACGCACCTCACTATGTGGTAGATAAAGATATCAAAACCAACACCGTGGTTTTAGCACAGGGGGATGCGAAAGATTTAGAAAAATCAGAAGTGTCGATTAGGGATTTTAGATTAAACGCTAATTTTGAACTACCCAGTAAAGTTTTCGCTAGGGTGCGCTACAGACAAGATCTTCACGAGGCGAAGTTAGAAAGGGCCGGTGAAAACTTGTTATTAAAATTTACTAAGCCGGTACGCTTTGTGGCTCCGGGGCAAAGTGCTGTTTTCTACAACGATAAAGGTAAGCTTCTAGGAGGAGGGATTATTCTATAAAGTGAGGGTCAAATCACCAATAATATTTGAAGCTAAGATACTTTCCTCTTATACTGAAACCATTACCAATGCGCATATTATCTAACGAAACACCCGAAAAAGTGGGACAGGAGGTGGGGCTC
>CAZSWG010000024.1:0-3544 GCA_964610795.1 uncultured Candidatus Saccharibacteria bacterium
ATTGCTTCATCGGGGGCAATTCTAATACAATTAAAATTGATGTTCAAGCTTTTTTCATCGCGTCCCAAGGAAGATGGGGCTCAACCCACCAAGGAAAGCATTAAGCTGATCCTGGGCTTAGGAAATCCAGGCGAAAAATATGCCTCTACCTACCACAACATAGGGCAATTATATGTAGAGGGTATTGCCAATGGGTCTTTCAAAAAATATCGCCATTTTGAATTCTCTAAGAAGAGCGGGGTTATATTCGCCAAACCTACTACTTTTATGAATCAGTCGGGGATAGCCGCCAAGGAAGCCCTCAAATATTTCAACCTAAAACCAGAAAATCTTTTGGTGGTCCATGACGACAGCGATATTCTTTTGGGAGAATACAAAATTACATTTGATCGAGGCTCCGCAGGACATAATGGAGTTCAATCAGTAATAGATATACTCAAAACCGAGAAATTTTTCAGATTAAGAATTGGTATGCGCCAAGATGGAATAACAACTAAGGCAGGAGAGTTCGTTCTAAGACCTATATCAAAAAGCGATCTCTCAACCCTCAGAGGCGTCTTCTTGGATATCAATATCCGCTAGTCTCATTCTGATAAGGAATTCGATTGTTCCGTCTACTTGTGGTCTAAACTCCTGAAAAGGAAGATCCACATCGGCAAACTCCCCATCGGCCTGTATTCTTGTCTTAAAATCTCTAGCCAATTGCTCTGTCGTAACTGAGCCATTGATAGTAATCTGCGCACCACCATTGGTTATGGTCATCCTTCTTAAATTAACTATTCCTGCCATTAAACCCGTAAGCCTTTGTACTGTTGGATAAATACCACTCGTGTCCTGAGCCAAAGTCTGTAACATGTGGACGGTAGTATTGAATTGCTCCACCTCCGCTTCAAGTTGCATTAACCTCAAACTACTTTCTTGATTGACTATCAAGGGATCACTTTTCTTTACCCCCTCTGCTGTTCTTTGGAAAAATATGGCTGAGCCCAGAAATACAAGCAAAAGGAAGCCGAAGGTCGTGAATATGAAATTGCGCCAGAGAGATATCAGATTCGTAATCTGACTTTTTCTAAACACGTCTATTGCACTGAGATTAGCCAAACTAATAGATGAGTCGCGGGACCCAACACTTGCACCTCTTAGCGCTGATCCATAAGCACTATTTACCTCGTTGAAGCTGACTGTTTTTATCTGTGCTCCAGGAAGAGTTCCCTGCAATGCGGCTTTCACTTCTTCTGTAAAATTCTCTGCTAGAACAACAATATCTTTTATGTCGCTGGTTTTGAAATTAGTAAGATAAAAATTAATTAGCTTCCTCACTTCGTCAACAACTCCATCCTTAAACTTATTAATGTCTATATTTTTGTTGCCATCTCTATATCTATCCCACTCGGTGAAGTAGTGAAAATACAATTGTCCCATATGGCTAATAATGAAACCTAAGCCCCCTTGATCCATCTGCAAAATCAAGCTTGGAGTATCCTTGCTAGTTATGCCGTTCTTAATAGCAGCCCGAATTAGACTCAATGAACTAAATTCAACCGCAGCTACACTAAAGTTTGCTCCCTGGATAACCTCGATAAATTTATCCGCCACCTCTTTTGCGATGAAGGCGCCCACTATATCTAGCTGATCTTTGGATGTATTCTCGCCAATCTCTTGCCAATCATAATATGCCTTGGAAACATCTATCGGAGATATCATACGCATATTAAGTTCGGCTGATTCTTTAAGGTTATCTTTCGCTAATACAGGCAGACTGAAAGGCTGGATATATATATTGTTTATAGGAATAGACACGACTACGCTAACTACCTTTTTGGGATTATCAGATACACGCTTATGTAATTGAGCTAAGGTTTCCTGAAGAGCCCCTGCATTTATCACCCTACCATTAGCCACTACCCCAGGAGCTAAGCGCAAAAGTATATGTTTAGTTTTATTTTCACCCCTACCGATACTATAAAATCGCACTAGACCATCCGATATTTCTAAACCAGAAACCTCCAGCTTAGGTATCAGCTTAAGAACTACACTATTAATTTGATTAAGAAATTTCTTCATTACTGATCACAATCATTGAAAACCCCCAATGGTATTTCAACCTCCTTAAATGATTGTACCTCAACTGTAGCCGTTGTTGTTGCGATACCCAAAATAACTTCTATAGTTTTATTCCTCGTAAAGGCGGTGCCCCTAGAATAAATTGTTATTTTCCCACCTGTGATATTTCCGATAGCAACGCAAGCTATGCGATCTTGAGACGGCTCTGAGCTATCAATAAAAAAATATTCATATACATCAGGACATTTCGCGGCAGTATCATTGTACGTAGTAGAGTCTGGACAATTAATATAATCATTAATCCTAGAAATGGCATCGTGTGCTCCGCTTTCTGCTGCTTTCATAGCTTCCACAGAAAGTTGTTCGCTTAAAAGACTTCTATTGAAAAAATAAGCGACAACCAATCCCGCTACCACAACCTCTAATATGATTCCCGAAAGCATCAAGATGGTCGGGAGAGCAGAAATTCCTTGTCCTATTTTTTTGTTAAGTTTATTGATTATCATTTCGTCCAGTTTACATTAACTTCACTAATCACTGGGTTAGTGTCCGACGTGTCCACGTAAACCCTATAGCGGAAGTATCTATAGCCACTCTCAAATGGATGGTGACTAGCTCCATTAACTATAATCGCTTTGCCGGCTCCAGTATCACCTGGTACTGTCTCGTATATGTCAGATATAGAACCATTAGGTCCCAGAAAGTCATCACTTACAAATGTGGTTGAACTGGAAACGGCTATTTGGAATCCTACCTGGGCATTAGCGGACTTGCTGCCCTCCCAGTAGATTGAATTGATGGCAAATCCATCAGTAGAACCAGTATCAAAAGTAGCTGATTCAAGGTAATTGTCTGGAGTACTAGTCTCGTTATATCTCCAACCAGTTGTAACGTAGTAGTTAGATGTTCCACAACCAGAATGATTGTCACAATTGAAACTAATCCAACCTATAATATCGTTCCACGCATACCCATGAAATTCACCAACCGCATCGATGTCCACTCCATAAGCTGGAGATGTGCCAGAAAACTTTATCCATCCAAATTCATCACTCCAAGCATAACCACCCAAATCACCATTTGATATATTATTGGTGACACTAAAGCTTGGGGTGCAATCATTAGTGGCGCCAGGCGGTAAGGAATCACAGTTAACCGCAATATACGCATTAGTACTACTATTAATAATTCCCCAACGTATCAACTCAGAGCTTTCCACTTCTACTCCAGTATTAGAGACATAAAAATCTATCCAACCCACAATATCGTTCCAAGCCCATTTGTGAGTACTATCTATATTGGAAGCCAATAGTGGCGATGAGCGCAATGTAAAGATAGACAAAACCATCACTAAAATCAGGATGGATAGCTTCTTCAAGAACTTAGTGTGTCGGTACATCATTAGTACATAGTAATATCTCCACCAGCCGTTATGGTGGCATTTCCTCCAATTGCGTAATAATCCCTGGTAGGACCGGTC
>CAZSWG010000024.1:3554-7609 GCA_964610795.1 uncultured Candidatus Saccharibacteria bacterium
AATTATACTAAAAGTTACGGAACTTGCAATATGCCAATCATCAAAACTAACCGATCTGCTCCTAATCTTTGATGCATAAGTAGCTAAATCTATTGTGTTCGCTGTGCCCCCCACGGTCCAGCTCACATTAGCAGTAATTTTTAAGGTAGTCGGATCCCTAAATCCAGAACCAATCCAGTTATCCGCAGTTCTGTTCACGTCCTGTATGGTGAACCAACTTGTATAAGTAATGTTTTCCCCCGTAGATGTGGAAGTAAAAACAATATTCTCTGTCCCCGTTGCTATCCCCAAAACGGTATATTCGGTGGTAGTTGAAACCACAGATAAGTGATATTGATCTATACCATCTTTCCCTTCATTTGGATCATTTAGTGGTGGAGGAGAATATAAATCCGACCAACTGGCTTCCGCGTAGGAACGCACATTATTAATAGTCTCGTTAGCTATGGCATATGCCTTTTGAGAGTTAGCTCCTCCAGATCCAGAACGCAAAGTGATTATAGTAGCTGTTACAGCTGAACCTATAATCAATGTAGCAATTGCTACAGCTATCAAAACTTCAAACACAGATTGTCCGCTTTTAGATGAACTATTAAATACAGGGTTCATATTTTCCTTAATAATACTTCGTTCTACTAATTTTACCGTTAGTGCTTACACTAATTTCTTCTCTAATAGTTGTGTTGGGCACAATCAAGCCGAAATTTATTGCTCCACTTAATGGAGTCAAAGTTGGTCCACCCTCCAACACTACGGTTGCATCTGAGGTAGTTGCCGTAAAGGTAATTCCATATGATAAATTAACCTTATCAACCGAAACTCCACCAATGCCTCCACTTAGAATCTCATAATAATCTTGCTGATCCGTATTATCTATGTGAATAGCCCAAATAGTACTAGTGCTATTATCGACCGTCTGTTGTGAACGCGCCCTAGCGATAGCTTCTCTTAGATAATAAACGGCCCTCGTTCCCTCTCCATCTATATTCACTCTGTCGCGATAACCCGAATAGGTAACTACGCCCACAGCTGCAATTATCGCCAATATCCCCAGCGCCATAAGTATTTCTATGAGTGTGAATCCTTTCTGTTGTTTCATATATCTATTATATCTGACCCACTAATTGATACACTGGCAAAATGATAGCCAATGCTATCAATCCCACTATTAAGCCAATCCCGAGAAGCAACACCGGTTCCAAAAAAGCAACCAATATCTTGATGGAAGAATCTATCTCTGATTCATAAAACTCAGCTAAGGTTTGCAAAACGTCATCCATGTGACCCGCTTTTTCCGATACGGCGATTAGGTTTGTTACCACCTTAGGGAAATATGCTTCTCTCTTGAATGCCTCTCCTACAGTTAATCCCTTCATAACTCCCTCGCGCGAAATTCGCAGTAGCACCGCTTTCAATTCGCTCGAACCAACAGCATCGGCCGTTATTTCCAATGAATCTAAAATGGGCATTCCAGATCTCATCAAAGAAGAAAGGGTGGTTGCAAAACGCTGAATAGAGATTTTTTGAGCCACCTCTCCAACTACTGGTAAACGCCTTACTATTCTTATCCCTATCTTTTTGCCAGCGACACTCTTGGCGAAGAAATACCATATTCCAAATCCGCTACTTATCATCAAAGACAGGATTAGAACCATGTATTTGTTGAAGAAAAGACCTACTGCGAATACAACTCTCGAAAATGTCGGAGGGTCAAAATTACCAGACATAAAAGCTTCTGCAATTTTGGGTAAGACCAGTGAAAGCATGAGGAATAAAACCAACAGAGACAGACACACTAAGATTATTGGATAAATCAGGGCTCCTTTAATCTTGGACCTTAATTCTTTTTCTTTCTCCAAATCAACGCTTAGCCTCTGAAAAACATTTTCCAGGTTACCCGAATCTTCTCCTGCTCGCAGTAGGCTGATAAAAACAGGTGAAAACTGTTTTGGATGATTAGCAAATGCTACGTGAATGGGTTGTCCTTTACCCAAAGAGTCCTTTACCTCAAGCAGTAAGTTCCTCATTGCTGGTTTGTCAAAATCAGCCACCAAAATATCTATAGCTTTAAAAAGATCAGTACCTACCCTCAACATCAACGCTAAATATCTAGTAATAAAAACTTTATCTTCGATGGTAATTGATTCACCTAACGTTTTTGAAAAAAAGTTTCTCTGTTCTCTAGCTTTTATAGATATGGGACGTATCCCCTGTTGGGACATCCAACCCAAAACAGCTGCCGACGAATTGGCTTCTATATCTCCCTCCAAAACTTTTCCGTTTGGATCGGATGCTATGTAGTGAAATTTACCCATTCTATTCTCTAATTACCCTCAAGATTTCATCGATAGTTGTCATGCCTCGCTCCGCCTTGCGCAAACCATCCTCGAACATGGTGATCATTCCTTCTGAGCGCGCTATTTGTCTTAACTTATCTAGTGAAAACTCAGTATCGTTAATAATAGCCCTCACCCCATCACTAATATTCAAAACCTCAAAGATACCTATTCTTCCTTGGTATCCAGTATATCCATCCGCCGCACAGCCCGCTCCTCTATATAGCCGCTTTGGAAGCTCTACTTCATTTGGATCCAGATTTAATTCTTCAAGCTGTGCCTTTATGGCAGAGATAACAGCTTTATCTGGGGTATATGACTCAATACACTCAAGGTGCACTTTTCTCACCAGCCTTTGAGCCAATATGGCATTTAATACTGCTGAAACCAGAAATGGAGGTACATTCATGTCCATCAACCTAGGGATGGACGTTGGGGCGTCATTAGTGTGTAACGTTGAAAGCACAAGGTGTCCGGTTAGGGCGGCCTGAACTGCCACCTCGGCTGTCTCAGCATCTCTGATCTCACCCACCATCATAACGTTCGGATCCTGCCTCAAGAAAGACCTTAGACCGTTAGCAAAAGTGATACCCGCGGCGGGATTAATTTGTGTCTGGTTAACATAGTTAATGTCGTACTCAATAGGATCTTCGATGGTTACAATGTTAACCTCGGGTTTATTTAGTAAACTCAAAACAGAATATAGAGTCGTAGTTTTCCCAGAACCAGTAGGTCCGGTAACCAGAACCATCCCGTAACTTTTTTTAATATTGTCTTCCAAGAACTTCGCAGTATCATCAAGCATTCCCAATTCCTTGAAGGAAAGAGGACGAGTCGTTGACCTCAAAAGTCTCATAACGATTTTCTCTCCGTAGAAAGTAGGCATGATGGACACCCTAATATCTACTAATGTAGCCGCACTCTTGTATCTAAATCTTCCATCTTGTGGTTTCGAGTGTTCGTCTATTTTTAATTCAGACAATAATTTAATTCTTGCCACAATAGCAGGATGAACTTCTTTAGGTACTCTCAATATTTCATGGAGCACTCCATCAATTCTGTATCGCATAATGATGTAATCCTTAAAAACCTCCATATGAATATCAGAGGATCGCAAAGAAAGGGCGTAGGAGATAACGTTATCTACGATCGCCACAATCGGGACATCTTGCGCTGCATCGTCTCCCTTACTTTTGCTGCGTAAAGACAGCTTAATATTGTCTTCAATAACTTTTTTGAAATTCTGTACTGTGCTTTTCCCGTAAAGAGAAAAGCCGATGTTTAGAGAATTCTCAGATGTAAGATACGGAATGATTCTTGTCTTTAGATATCTCTCTAGAAACTCTAAATCCACGAGGTTGCTTGGATCTTCCAGCGCAACGGATATGGAACTATCTTCTCCCCTAAAAAAGGGTAGGGCTCTCTTCTGACGCGCTATTTCTTCCGGTAAAAGGTTTAAAACGTTAACGTCTATTTTGTTTTCCTCGAGCTCTACGAGAGGAACATTAAGATACCTAGCAACTATATTGCGAAAATAGTCATCGGTGATAATGTTCTTTGAAATTAAAGTCTCTGCGATGCTATTGCCTAATCTACTGGCCTCTGTTGCGGCATTGTTAAAAACCTCCTCTGCCACAAGTCCATCAGCGAGCAAAATATCTTTAAATTTATTATCTGGTATTTGCGTCATACAAAAAAACAAACGTATCCCTACGCTTA
>CAZSWG010000025.1:0-7560 GCA_964610795.1 uncultured Candidatus Saccharibacteria bacterium
GTAACATCAACATCCATGCGTGAACGTACCTCAGAATACTGAGGTACTAGAAAGGCATCTTCGTAGGTTAGTTCTTTGCCTTCATCTTCCGCGTGCAGAAACCGCATATATATTTGTAACAGTTATATTCTGTCCCTAAGCAGCTCTTATGGCAAGGATTTCTGTGGAATAGCCCTTTGTGGCACAATGGATATGTGAATATATTAGGTGAACAATTGAGTGGTCTTACTAATGACCAGCTAGCACTTTTGGTTTTAGTGGAAGTTTGGGATCTGATTTGGAAAAGCTTTGCACTGTGGAGGGCGGCTCGCAACAAAGACGTTTTTTGGTTTGTGCTGTTGATTTTGATAAATAGCGCAGGGTTATTACCCGCTTTCTATCTCTTTTATATCAGCAAGACTCCACCCAAGAGAATCATGCAAATAAGGATACCTAATATTCCAAAGGTTGGAGGAGATAAGAAAGAACCAGCTAAGAAATCTTCCAAAAAGAAGCAGTGAAGCCATATCTTGGGGCACATGTATCCGCCGCTGGTGGACACTATAGGGCGATAGAGAAAGCTAAAGAGCTTGGGGCCAATACCATTCAAATATTTGGTGCTTCTCCTCGTGGCTGGAGGGCTAGCGTGCCATCACTAGAAAATATTAAAAAATATAAAGAGGCCCTGAAGGATAGTGATGTAAAAAGTGTATATTTGCACGGTGCATATTTAGTTAATCTAGCAAGTGAAGGGGAGTTGTATAAAAAATCTATTGATAATTTATCCACCCACCTACAAATCGCTGTTGCTCTGGGTGCTGATGGATTGATCTTTCACATAGGTGCGTCAAAGGAGAAAGATATAGAAAAAGTACACAGCAGAATTGCTAAGGGTGTGAAGGAGGTGCTAGGTAAGGTTAAGGGGGAAGCAAAACTTATAATGGAGAACTCTTCTGGGGGAGGAGGCAAGATTGGCTCCACACTAGAGGAGTTAGCGGCCTTACATAAAAAATTGGATTTTAAAAGGGTAGCTTTTTGTTTGGATACGGCGCATGTATTTGAGGCGGGAGTTCTTGATTTTAGTCCTTCTGGAATAAAGGAGTTCTTTGATGAGTGGGATAGTAAAATAGGCATAGAAAATTTGGTGGCGCTCCACACTAACGATTCTAAAACCAAATTCGGATCTGGTAGTGATAGACACGAAAACTTGGGGGAGGGGGAGATCGGGCTTAGTGGATTCCGTAGTTTAGCTAAAGAGAAAAGACTAGCGAATACATCCTGGATTCTGGAGGTTCCTGGGTTTGATAATATGGGGCCGGATAAGCGTAATTTAGATATCCTAAAAAGCTGTTTTAAATGAGGATAAACGTGGAAGTACATACTGGTTCAAGTAAGGCTAGGGTAGAGCGCCTTGAGGGGTTATCTTTCAAGGTATATATCCATTCTGCGCCAGAGAAAGGGAAGGCCAATAAAGAGCTTATCGAAGCTATTTCAGACTACTTTGGCGTTACTAAGGGGGAGGTTGAAATAGTCTCGGGGTTGAGATCCAAAAAGAAAATGGTTAATATCATGTCGATTTAGACAATGCAGGCAGTTATTCTAGCAGCTGGAGTGGGGAAGAGGTTAAAACCCCTTACTGACGATTTGCCCAAACCGATGGTGCGAGTTAATGGTAGGCCGATTCTCGAATATACCTTGAGCATATTACCCAAAGAAATTGATGAGGTGATTTTGATAGTGGGTTATCTCAAGGAGAAGATTATTGAGTATTTTGGAGATAGCTTTAAGGGAGTGCCAATTAGATATGTGGAGCAAAAAGCTCCTCTGGGGATGAGTGATGCGCTGAATTGTGCAAAGCCGTTTCTTAAGAGTGGAGATTTTTTAGTAATGGTTGGAGATGATTTGTATCACCCCGATGACTTAAGGGACATAATACATACTGATAGTCCTGCTATGTTAGTTAAAGAAACAAATAGCCCAGAAAAATTTGGTGTTTGTGTTGTAGAGAATGGGTATTTAATAAAGACTGCGGAAAAATCCCTGAACCCACCATCGAATTTGGCCAATATCGGAGTTTACTTACTCAATGAAGGGATATTTAAAGTTCCTATGGTCCAACTTCCTAATGGAGAATTTAATTTACCCGAGCAAATTGGTCTTTGGGCACAGGATACTAAGGTACACATAGTTGAGGCTAGATTTTGGCATCCGATAGGATATCCAGAAGATGTGGAGGTTGCACATTCTTTGGTGGCGTTACCCTCAGAACTTAGAGTTAACTAGCATTACACTTTGCGTGTTGTGGGTAGGAGGTATAATTAGGGGATGATTCTATTGGAAAATCCAATATATGCCCTATCAACGGGAACACTATTGTTCCTTGGGATATTAGGATTGTATAAAGTTTTCGTTATTCTAAAGCACAAGACATTTCTAGATCGAAAAGATTTAAGTATTTTAAAAATTGATCCAAAAGAAATAGGGGCTAATATAGATGTTTGTATACGGGCTATTAAGCCTCCTTTTACTCTAGAGATTGCCATTCAACATCTAGGCAAAGAAAAATCTTATTTTCTAATACTACCTAAGGGGAAAGCTAGGGGGCTATCCTCAACTAAGGGATTCACTGAGGTAAAGGACTATCACTTTTTTCACTCTGGAGGAGAACATTTGGGTGCGTATTTTAAAGACGGACAAGGTTGGCCAAGCCTATCTTTAGATAAAGTTAACTTTTCTCGGGTAAACGAAGTGGGGGAAGGCGCGGTGGTACAGTTTGTATTTGGAAAAAGAAAAAGAGGGAAAGCCTCTGTCAATTTACGCATAGCGGCCTCTGCTCCATCGGTGGCCCAAGCAAGGGAAATTATGAATAGCCTGAAGGGCTCTTTTGGGGAATACAATTCTGTGGATTCAAGCAGCGAAGAGTTCATTCATATGATGAACACTAGGGAGTTTGATCCGGCTGAGGCGATGCTTTGGGGCACTAGTTGAAATTCATAGTCTTAGCAGGATAGAATTTAGGCGGAGCGACAATTGGGACACTCACTCAACACATAGGCTTAGGAGTTCACCAGTCGCTCCATATCAGAGTCTCTAAATTTTGGGGGTTCTGATATTTTCTAATGAATCTCCATATTGAAGAAAACGTTTCTCTCAAAGAATACTCAACCATGAGGGTGGGGGGAGTAACCCGATATTTTGCTGCGATATCAACACAGGAAGAGCTTATCGAAGCATTGGCTTTCGCCAAAGAAAAAGATTTACCAGTTTTCATACTGGGAGGAGGATCTAATGTTGTCTTTTCGGATGATGGATATAGGGGGTTAGTCATTGCTTGCAGGATAAAAGGCATTGAAATTTTAAAAGAAACACCCGAGCACGTCTTCGTTAAGGTTGGAGCAGGTGAAGTTTGGGATGATGTGGTTTCGAAGTCAGTTGAAATGGGTTTGTCTGGGATAGAAGCAATGCCTATTGTTCCAGGATTGGTAGGAGCAGCTCCTGTGCACAATATCGGATGTTATGGTCAGGAAGTATCTGAAACTATAGTCGAACTTAGCGCGTATGATACCAAGGATCAAAAAGAAGTTATTTTCGAAAATAGAGATTGTAAGTTTGGATATCGCACTAGCCGCTTTGAAAAAGAAGATAAGGGCAGATATGTGATTATGCATGTAACCTTCCGATTGAATCGTACTTGGATGGAGCCTCCGTTCTACAAAGATGTGGAGGAGTACTTTAGGGAGAACAATATTGATAGATATTCACCGGATAAGGTAAGGGAGGCGGTGATCGCTATTCGAACAAGAAAGTTACCTGATCCTAAAGTGGTAGCTAATGCAGGATCATTTTTCCGCAATGTGATCGTTTCTAGAAAAGTGTTTGATGGGATGATAGCAAAAGTACCATCGCTTAATGAGGCTCCTGCGGGTTGGCCTCAACCACCGAGGTGGTTTCTACCAGATGGTAATGTAAAAATTGCGGCAGCTAGACTAGTAGAGCTAGCGGGATTTTCCTCTTATGAAGACAAAGAAACGGGTATGGCTACTTGGCCAAAACAAAATCTAGTCTTGATTAATCGGCACGCTAAATCCGCTGCTGATGTGATTGCGTTTAGGGATAAGATAGCCAGGGCGGTAAAAAATATGTTCGATATTGAGCTCGAAGATGAGGTGGAAATTGTGGGGTTCTGAGGGAAGATTTTATCCACAGCTATCTCTTACTTGATATGCAAGTAAAAGAGAATAATATTGATACCAGCAGTATCGATACTTTCACGTCAGAAAAATATTTTTTCCCTACCCATCGGTAAATATGGAAAAAGATGAGGGAAGCTTAGCTACTGTAGTTGGAATGAAATAAATGAACGGTAACGGTATTCCCTTCCCTAAGAAAAAATTTCTTTTTGTTTCCCTCGAAAGTTTGAGCGGCGATTTGGCTTGGACTTTAGTCAAAGAGGGACACGAAGTTAAAGCCGCTATTAAAGCTTCGGGCGATATTGGAGTATACGAGGGTTTCATAGAGCGCATCGACGATTGGAAGTCATTTGTAGATTGGGCGGACGTCATTGTCTTTGACGATGTCGAGTTTGGTACCGCAGCCGAGAAGTTACGCAAAGAGGGGAAATTGGTGATCGGAGGAACAGAGTATACGGATAGACTCGAGATGGATCGTGAGTTTGGTCAGGCGGAACTTAAAAGACATGGAGTAAATGTTTTGCCTAACTGGCAGTTTAGTAATTACGACGAGGCTATTAAGTTTGTTAGAGAAAATCCTGGAAGATATGTATTTAAACCCGCAGGCAATACGCCTTCAACTGGCAAGGGAATGCTTTTCTTAGGAGAGGAAGAGGATGGTAGAGATATTCTAGAGCTATTGGAACAAAACAAAGGAGCATGGGAAAAGCACACTCCAGTTTTTCAACTACAGAAATACATTGCGGGAGTGGAGGTGGCTGTGGGAACTTTCTTCAATGGCCATGACTTTATATATCCAATAAACGTAAACTTTGAACACAAAAGAGTATTTCCTGGAGATATAGGACCATTTGCGGGGGAAATGGGTACTCTCATGTATTGGAGTGAACCCAATAAACTCTTCAAGGCAACCCTTGAGAAGATGCTACCGGCGATCAAAGAGGCTGGTTATGTAGGATATATAGATATCAACTGCATCGTGAACCACAGAGGCATTTACCCACTGGAGTTTACGTGTCGTTTCGGTTACCCAACTATTCCAATTCAACTTGAGGGAATAACCATGCTAGCGGGGGAATGGTTGTATAGAATGGCTTCCGGAGAAGACTTTGTTATTAAAACCAAAAGAGGATTTCAGATAGGGGTCAGAATTTTGGTTCCGTCTTATTTCTCAGAGAGCAAAGATTCTGAGTACGTAAAGAGCTTTAGGGATTTAGCCGTAGCATTTAAGAATCCAGCAATTAGAGAAGGTATTCACATTGAAGATGTGCGCAACGACAACGGCACTTGGAGAATAGCTGGTGTTTCAGGAGTTGTGTTGGTAATTACCGCAAGCGGTACAACGGTAGATGAAGCAAGGAGATTGGTGTACAACCGCGTTCAAAACATCATGATTCCAAACATGTTCTACCGTACCGACATTGGCGGGAAATGGCCGATCGATAGCGATCGTCTTCACACCTGGGGATATCTAGATCCTTAGGTTATTTAATCTCGTAACTGATATCTACGTTCACCACTATTTTCTGAGATCCTGGTTCAAGTTGAGGAGCGGCGTATGTACTTCTCATTGAATCTTCACCTCCCATACCGTAACCGCCGTAGTAGTAAGGATCTGGGTTTACGGTATAGATACTAACCATTTTGCCCAATCTAAATCCTGCAGCTTTGGCGATTGCTTTAGCTTTTTCTTTAGCGTCAGCAATAGCAGCAATGCGGGCTTCATCCTGTAGCGCGGTAGGATCATCAACTTCGAAGTTAAAGCTGGATACGGTATTGGCTCCGTTTTCAACGACTCCTGCGAGTAACGTCCCAGAATCGTCTAGCTTACGTACCGTAACCGATACAGAATGTTCTACCCTATATCCAGAGATTTGAGCTGGAGGGCAGACTCCATAGTAATTGCAATCGTAGTACTGATATGTGGGGTATATATTGTATGACTCTGATTTAATGTCTTTTTCCTCAATACCTTTACCCTTAAGAAAGGCAATTACCTTATTTGATTTATCAGTATTTTCCCTTTGTAGTGTCTCTAGGTTTGCACCTTCGGAGAGGATGCTAAAGGAAAAGCGCCCTACATCCGGTATGGCTACCACCTCTCCCTTTCCAGATACACTAAACATACTTCCTGGATATGGAGGGTATGATGCCGCAAAGTTTACTCCGGCATATGCGACTGCGAGCGTGCCCAAAATGAGGGCGATCCCCAAATAATTTTTGATTTTCTCGTTCATAGTTATATTATACAACGTCTCTTTGAATAAGAGGTTGCAGGTAATATAATGAAGGTGAAATGCAGATCAGTATTAACGCTAGAGAGCTGGTTCTAACGGACCCACTCAGAGACTATATAAACAAGCGAATGGAGTCTTTGAGCAAGTATTTAAAGCGTTTTGATGCAGATCTGATACGGGCGGAGGTAGAGGTGGCGCGTACCACCCAGCATCATCGTCACGGAGACGTGTTTTACGCGGAGGTTAATTTAACACTCCCGGGGAAGCTTTTGAGGGCAACTCATGAGGGGTCAGACATTAGAGCGTGCATAGACGCAGTGAAGAGTACAATTCAACGGGAGATAGATAAATACAAGGATCAGCTGGAAAAGTAGTAATGAAATCAATTAAAGACCTAGGTAAAAGGATCTTTAGGGGTCGTTTGCCTAAACAACCTAAAGAAATTGAGGAAATTAACGCCCTAGAGGCGGAAATTTCTGTTTTAAGTGACGAGAATCTAAAAGGTGAAAGTTTGAAACTGCAAGAAAGAGTTAAGGCGGGAGAATCACTGGATGATGTTTTGCCTAGGGCATTTGCTTTGGCTAGAGAATCAGCAAAAAGAAAACTTGGCCAAAGACATTATGATGTACAGCTTTGGGGAGGTTTGGTTATGCACAAAAGAGGTATCGCCGAGATGGTAACTGGTGAGGGAAAAACACTCGCAGCCACCGCTCCAGTTTATTTAAATGCTTTGAGTGGAAAAGGAGTACACGTGGTAACGGTCAACGATTATCTTGCAAAGCGTGACACCGCTTGGATGGGTCAAATATATTACGGTCTAGGACTTTCAGTAGCGTGTTTAGTTCACGATGCTGCCTATATGTACGATCCAGACTGGAAACTGACAGACGAAGAAGAAGCGGCTGCGGACAAGGCAAGGGATGAGAGGGGGAGCTTTGAAATAAGGCAGGAATTTTTGCGTCCCATATCTAGGCGCGAAGCCTATGGGGCAGACATTGTATACGGCACGAATCACGAATTTGGTTTTGATTATTTACGAGATAACTTGAGACGTTTAACAGCAGAGCAGGTTCAAAGGCCACTTAACTTTGCCGTGATTGATGAGGTGGACTCCATATTAATCGATGAAGCGCGCACACCTTTGATTATTTCTT
>CAZSWG010000026.1:0-7321 GCA_964610795.1 uncultured Candidatus Saccharibacteria bacterium
TTCAGAATAAATGTCAATGAGAGAGCTCTAAAAACCGTAACATATGTGGAAGTTAAAAATGACCGTGGAGAAATTGAGAAGAAAATTCGACGGACCGTCAATCTCTTTCACAAAAAACAGGTTGAGAAAGCAACGTGATCGCCAAGTACATGGTCATCTCCCGCGCCCCCGGGACAGACGATACACCCATGCTGAAAATAGCCAATCGGCTGTTAGAAAGCATGCAGTTTCCGATAAATTCCAAAGTAGAAGTGATTTATCAAGAGGGCAAAATTACAATTAACAAATTACAAAGTCAACATGATTACAAATTACAAGAGCCGTGTCCTGTCTCCAATTCAACCGCGAATCCACCCGGCGGAGAAGATGCGCCGGAAGGCAATGGACACACAGAATGCAGACCACCCAATCAGGCGCGAAATTCAGCGGATGTGCGGGGAGTACCAGTTTACAGCCCATTTTTCCGAGGCTACAGAGGAGTTGAAAAACTTCCCTCATATCTCTGGCTTGGTGGCGGTAAAATGTCTCCTATTGAAGGATAATAAACCGCTGGCTGAAGGTTGCGGTTATGCCATCCTCACACGCATTAATAAATCAATTGAACGTACAGCTATGGTCTGTGTGAATGCTTCCTTTCTTTCGGCGTGCAACAATGCCTGTAAGATTTGGGATTCTCTTCGGCTTGAGGCGCCGGCACTAACTGGCCCAAAAGGCCTTGGGGAGGCATACAGGATGCCGGAGGAAGGTGCTGACGACCTGGCAACGGCCCGCCAGGTCGATTATTTGAAACAGCTAATTCAAATAAATCTCGACGATCCTGAAAGGGAGCAAAGATTGACAGAGGTCGATCAGCTCACAAAATCAGAGGCAAGCCAGGCAATTGCCAGTTTCGCACACTAGGATTTCCTACAGATTAGCGTAGCTTCGGCTACGCTTTTTTTGTGCAACTCTATAATTCTTTGTGTAATAATTAATCAATGTTTAATAAATATGGCTTGCCAGAAGAGGCTGTGAAAGAAATTCGAGCAAGGGATACAGCTTGCGTATATTGCCATCGAGCAATGAAAGATCACTCCGGTGTAAAAGGAACTCCGGGTGATAAAGCGACTATAGAACATCTAAATTATCTACCGCCATGGAATGACCCGGCTACAGTGGCTATTTGTTGTGGAAGTTGTAATTCAAGCAGAAGTGATAAAGAACTATTAGACTGGTTTAAAACACCTTATTGCTTAGAGAGGAACATAAATGAGGAGACAGTGGCAGACCCAGTTAAAAGGTACCTTTTACTGCTCAAAACTTCATAAACAACTGGCTTAGATAGAAAAATACCCCAATACTTGCTAGAGTATTGATTACTCTAAGTGCGAGTCAAATCTCCATACCATTATGAATCTATCAGACAACGAGAAGCGGGATATCGTCAAGTATATTGAGTCCGGGAAACCTTTGCCAGACAAATACCGCTTTCTCCTTTTTGACGAGAAAAAAGAAGTCGAGCTGGTATGGAATGGCAAGACAGATGAGGTTACGAATACGGTCCTACCATTTCAAGTGATTGAACAGGTGGATGAGCCACGTAGCGAGAAAGAGGTTAAGTTGCAGACATCGTTTTTCGACATTGACCAACGAGGTCGACAGATAAGTGACTGGACGAACAAGCTCATTTGGGGCGATAACAAGCTTATTCTCTCGAGCTTGAAGAATGGTCCACTCCGGCAAGAGATTGAGGCACAAGGTGGCTTAAAGCTAATTTACATAGATCCTCCTTTCGATGTGGGTGCCGACTTCTCTATGAACATTGAGATCGGTGACGAAGAATTTACAAAAGAACCTTCTGTACTTGAAGAGCTGGCGTATCGAGATACATGGGGCAAGGGTGCCGATAGCTTTATTGCAATGATTCATGAGCGACTTCTGCTTATGAAAGACCTCCTATCACCAGACGGTAGTATATTCGTTCACTGTGACACACGAGTAAACAGTTATATCAGATTAGTTTTGGAAGAAATTTTTGGTAATGACAACTTTCATAATGAAATTATTTGGCAAAGAAGTTCTAGTGGCAAAACAATTTCGAAGAACCTTTCAAGAGATACTGATACTGTATTTTGGTATTCAAAATCTGATAATTACATACTGAATCCCGTCTATCAGCCACTTTCTGAGACAACCATTGCTATGTACAACATGGATGACAACGACGGTCGAGGAAAGTATCGTCTGTACCCACTTCAAAAAACTGGTAGTCCAGGACCACAGACTACATATGATTATGAAGATAATAGAGGGAAGATTTGGAAGTGCCCAAAGAAGGGATGGAGGATGAAGTTTGAAAAATTAAAAGCCTTGGAAAATGACGATAGGCTTTATTTTGAAGGAAACACTTTAGCTGAAAAAGCTTATTGGAATGAGCGTGAGAACGAAGGAAGGTTAGCTAACAACTTATGGAACGATATTTCTAACTTACAAGGATCTACTCCTGAAATACTTGGTTATCCAACCCAAAAACCGGAAAAGCTCTTGGAGAGAATTGTTAATATGACATCGAACAAAGATGATCTTATTGCCGATTTCTTTTGTGGTTCCGGCACTACTCTTGCTGTAGCAGAAAAACTTGGCCGCAAATGGATTGGTTCTGACCTTGGCAAGTTCTCAATACACACTACGCGCAAACGCATGATTGGTGTACAGCGCGAGCTCAAGAAGGCCGGCAAGGATTACCGCGCCTTTGAGATTCTCAACCTTGGTAAGTATGAACGCCAGCACTATATCGGCGTAAATCAGGACTTGCGCGAAGAAGAGAAACGAAAGCAGATAGTAAAGAAGGAAAAGGATTTTGTGTCACTCATTCTCTCCGCGTACAAAGCAGAGCCGATTGATGGCTTCAAAACCTTCCATGGCAAGAAGTCAGCTCGGCTGGTCGCCATTGGTCCTATCAATCTGCCGGTATCACGTCTCTTTGTTGAGGCGGTTATCGATGAGTGTTTGGAGAAAAAGATTACAAAAGTGGACGTGCTCGCCTTTGAGTTCGAGATGGGGCTATTCCCTAACATTCAAGAGGAAGCCAAGAGTAAGGGTGTTGATCTTGCTCTCAAATACATCCCTCGAGATGTATTTGATAAGCGAGCGATAGAGAAAAATCAAGTGGTATTCCACGACGTTGCCTACATCGAGGTTAAACCGATCATGAAGAAAGGATCAGTAGCCGTTGAACTTACTGACTTCTCCGTGTTCTACAACCAAGATTCAATCAAAGAGGTAGAAGAAAACCTAAAGGCCGGTGGGAAAAAGCTCATTGTTGAGAATGGGCAGATTATAAAAATTACAAAGGATAAGGGCGGTATTTTGAAACGGGATGTGCTCACGAAGAAATGGACAGACTGGATTGACTACTGGGCGATTGACTTCAACTTCGAGAGCAAAAAAGAAATCATCCGCGTAAAGAATGAAAAGACCGGTAAATGGGATGAAAAGTGGACCGGCAGTCATGTGTTTGAGAATGAGTGGCAGTCATTCCGCACCAAGAAAGACCGCAACCTCGAGCTTACGAGCGTCGTCCGCGAACTTGGAAAAGGTAAACGTAAGATTGCCGTCAAAGTCGTGGATATTTTCGGCAACGACACGATGAAGATAATTGAGATAAATGTCTAGCTCATGAAAATCAAAAGTATCACAATAGAAAACTACAGAAGCATTAAAGACACAGTTGTGTTGAATGTTGCCCCAATAAATGGCAAACAAACTTTCATGCTTCTCGGTATAAATGAGAGCGGTAAGAGTAATATTTTAGAAGCTGTAGCATTACTAGATGAGGAAAGAGATTCTGACTATAGCAAGGATTGTCATTCGAAGAATGAAGACGATAAGAAAGATATTTCTATTTCGTATGAGCTAGAGATTGCCTCCGCAATAGATTTCTACAGGGAGCAGTTTTCTAAGGAAAAAATGCCGAAGGCTCTTTCAAATTTAATTGATATTACCAAAATCGAGAGAAAAGTCAGCATAGACTCAGGTGATGAAAGGAATGACTTCTTTCACGTTTGGATAAAGGATAAGAAGAAAGATTTTTCTAAATACGTTGTTGTTTCCGAATCAGTAACTCAAAATGGGGTCGCAAAAGAGATAACGAAAATAATGGAGAAAACGACCGAAAATACTAAATCTGATACAGATGGTAATGAAATTAATATTTTAGACAAAGAAAAATTAGAGGAATTTTTGCAGGATGAATTTTACGAGCTTTTTGATAACAATGTGCCAGAAGTTATCTTTTGGAAATATGAAGACAAGTACCTCATCAAAGACAAAATCAATCTTGAGGAATTTAAGAAAAAAACAAGTATATCAACTCCTTTGAAAAATTGTTTCGCTATAGCGGGCATCAAAGATGAGAATATTGAGAGCAAAATTACTTCAATTGTCGGTAACTCCACAAAGAAATCTAAGCTAACCAAATTGCTTGGAGATAAGGTCACGGAGCATGTCAATAAAATCTGGAAAGAACACAAAGTGAAGATAGAGTTCGACATAGACAACATGCAGTTATCTTTTCATGTTAAAGATATCGGCGATGAATCTGAAAGTTACGGTGTCGTGCAAAGAAGCGATGGATTTAAGCATTTTGTCTCAATATTGTTAAACCTGTCTGCTGAGAATGAAACTGGTGATCTAAAAAATAAACTCATTATTCTGGATGAGCCAGAAGTGCATTTACACCCAAGCGGAGAGAAGTATCTTAGGGACGAATTACTCAACATCTCCAAAAAGAATCTCGTTATGTTAGCAACCCACTCAATTTTCATTGTAGATAAATGCTCGCTAGATAGACATTTCAGCGTTGAGAAGATTGGAGTCGAAACGAATGTCCACCAAATTGAAAGAGATAACCCCTTTAGAGAAGAAGTGCTTTATGAGGCACTAGGTACATCTATTTTGGAGCATGTGGAAAATAAAGTCCTTCTTTTTGAAGGAAAAATCGACAGAGATATCTTTGATTTGTATAAAAAGAAATTCAAAAAGGAAGTTAAAATCCCAAACATCTCTTTAATCTCTGCGGATGGAGTTGAGAATATCATCAGGTACACAAAGTTTTTCAACAATAAGCTAGTAGCGGGCTTTGTTTTAGTTGATTCAGATAAGGATGGTATCGCACAAAAAGAGAAAATCTTGAGTGAGGATACTTATGATAAAAATAATACTTTTGAAATAAATGATGTCTTGGCTACAAAGAAACAATCAACACTTGAAGATTTGTTCGACAAAAAGTATCTACTCGAAGCGGTAACTGAAGTATTCGAGGGTGTTTCCATGACTCTTGATGATAATAAACCTTACGTGGAACAGGTAATGCAACAGTGCAAGGACAACGGGAAATATGTGAATAATAAAGCATATCAAGAAAAAGAGAAGGATATGAAGAAGAGTTTCTTCCAGAAAGTGAGCAAACTAAAAAAAGATGAGCTGCAGAAAGAAAAGTACTACAAGTTTTTTGAGCAAATTCAAAAGAAATTAACGAATTGATAAAATTATGGCCCTAGACCCCAAATTCCCAAAGTCACCATACGAAATCCTTGATCCGGAGACACGGTGGTTTCCTGGTGATGAAGATTTGTTTAAGTCTGGCAGGGAGAAACTTTTACCCCCACTTGTCCATTCGATAAGAAAAGAGGTGGCGCTGTGGCGTTTGTCAGGATACAAGGGCGTAAGTGAGACTAGCAAAGCACTTCTCCATTGGTGGTTTCTTACAGATCATCCAGTGCAAAACAGTGACGGCGAGACATATTTATTCCAATATTACTTTGCTCAAAGGGAAGCAGTTGAGACCATCATCTGGCTATATGAAGTCGCTGGCGCGCATGACCGCTACGCCTTAATGAAATTCGATAGCTCCGGCTATGTAAGGACTGGGCTATTTGATGAATCCTGGACGCGCTATGTAGTTAAAATGGCTACCGGTTCCGGCAAGACTAAGGTACTTTCGCTTATCCTGGCGTGGTCCTACTTCCACAAACTCTACGAGAAGGACTCGGGACTGGCCCGCAACTTCCTTGTAATTGCTCCCAACATTATTGTGCTTGATCGTCTTCTGGCAGACTTCGGTGGCCTGAAGATTTTCTTCGAAGACCCAGTACTTCCAGATAATGGCTACGAAGGACAGAACTGGCGTGACGACTTCCAAATGACACTTCATGTCCAAGACGAGATCGGAACTGTACGCAAGACTGGGAATATTTTCCTTACCAATATCCACCGCGTCTATCAGGGTAGTATCGAATCAGCAAGCTTTGAAGATGAAGATACTGCGAGTTATTTCCTAGGAACTAAACCAGCCGGTAAAACCAACGAATCGAAACTCGATCTTGGCGACATTGTCCGCAATATAGACGAGCTGGTGGTCTTAAATGACGAAGCGCACCACATTCACGATCCTAGAATGGCATGGTTTAAAGCCATTGAAGATATTCATAACCGCTTAGTAATGAAGGGCGACAAATTGGCCCTACAAGTGGATGTTACCGCCACTCCTAAACACAACAACGGCGCAATTTTTGTTCAAACAGTTTCTGACTACCCATTGGTTGAGGCAATCCACCAAGACGTTGTGAAGCATCCTGTTCTGCCAGACTCCGCAAGCCGCGCGAAGTTGCAGGAGCATAAGACTACAAAGTTCAGCGAGAGATATAAGGATTATATTCACCTCGGCTACCTAGAGTGGAAGAAAGTATATGACGAACACATCAAGGTTAATAAAAAGGCCGTTCTCTTCGTAATGACAGACGACACTAAGAATTGCGATGAAGTGGCCGATTATCTTGAGAATACTTACCAAGATCTTAAGGGAGCCACTCTTGTCATTCACACTAAAGACAATGGTGAAATTTCTGAAAGTGTTACCGGTAAGAAAGAAGAGGAGCTAAAGGTACTTCGCGATGCCGCCAACTCAATAGATCGCCTGGATAGCCCCTATAAGGCCATTGTCTCTGTCCTGATGCTCAAGGAAGGCTGGGATGTGCGTAATGTGACCACTATAGTCGGCCTTCGCCCTTATGGTTCAGAGAGCAAGATTCTTCCGGAGCAAACGCTCGGCCGAGGTTTACGGCGTATGTATCGCGACCCCAATCTTTCAGAATTCGTAAGCGTTGTCGGCACGGATGCTTTTATGGACTTTGTGGAATCAATCAAAAGCGAGGGTGTCGAACTTGAGCATCGTAAAATGGGTGGAGATAGCGGTCCCAAAGCCCCTCTTGTCATTGAGGTGGACAAAGAGAATCTAAAGAAAGATATTGAGAAGCTCGATATCGAGATACCGGTCCTTACG
>CAZSWG010000027.1:0-7155 GCA_964610795.1 uncultured Candidatus Saccharibacteria bacterium
CCTCATTACAGAGAAGGGCACGGACATGAGTAGTCTTGATAAGTACATCTTTTTGGCACATTCAGAAGCTAACAAGAAACAGATCAAGGAAGCCCTTGAGGGAATGTACAAGATTCACGTAACCGACGTGAATATTATAAGAAACAGAAAGAAAGGCCACGAATATAAGAAGGCTATTGTAACCATCAAACAAGGAGAAACCATTGATGTAATTCCACACTAATGAAAAAGTACAAAGGATACACCCAGAGTAGGCGCAATATGACAACCGTAGAGTACGGAGGGCTCAGCAAGATCAAACCTATGAAATCCGCTACTATGGGTTTCAAGAACCACGCTGGTAGGAATAATACTGGCCGTATAACCGTTCGTCACCAAGGTGCCGGTGTAAAGCAGGTATATAGGATAGTTGATTTCAAACACGCCAAAATGGATATCCCAGGCCGTATTGAGGCCCTAGAGTACGATCCATACAGGAGCGCCTTTATTGCGAGGGTTGTATATAAAGACGGAGAAAGGCATTATCATCTAGCTCACAGTAAGGCCAAGGTAGGGGATAGCGTTATGGCTTCAGCCAAGGCTCCTCTTAAGGCTGGTAACCGTGTGCCTTTGAAAAAGATCCCAGCTGGATACAGTGTATTCAATTTGGAAACTAGACCAGGAGGGGGCGGAAAGATCATTCGCTCTGCAGGGAGTGCCGCACAGGTTCTATCCCACGATGGAGACTACACCCAGATAAAGATGCCATCCGGTGAGGTAAGGAAACTTCCCTCTATCGGTTTTGCTACTTTGGGTCAGGTTTCTAACCCAGAGCACAACCTCGTTGTTATCGGAAACGCTGGAAGAGCGCGCAGGATGGGTATTCGCCCAACAGTTCGTGGTACAGCTATGAACCCAAGAGACCACAAATACGGTGGTGGAGAGGGTAGGCAGCCACGTGGTACCAAGCGTCCTAAGGACAAATGGGGTAACATCACCGGTGGTCGCAAGACGCGTAAACCAAATAAGTGGTCCAATATATTAATTGTTACCAGGCGCGTAAGCAGGAGAAATAAGAATAACAAATAAACATGAGTAGAAGTTCAATAAAGGGTCCATACGTAGATCAAAACCTCATTAAGAAAATGGGCAGGCTTCCTGCTGGCAGTAAGGAGGTTATTAAAACATGGTCACGAGCCTCTTCTATTGCTCCTGAAATGGTTGGATATGTCTTTGGAGTACACAACGGAAAGGACTTTATTGAAGTTATCGTTAGCGAAGATATGGTAGGACACAAGCTTGGAGAATTTTCTCCAACTCGTAGATTCACCCGTCACGGAGGAAAGATCCAGAAAGAGCTGGAGCAAAAAGCAGTTGAAACTGAAAAGAAATAGCATATGGCAGACAAACAAGGCAAAATAGCTATCGCTTCCATAAAGAATCTCAACATCGCCCCTCGTAAGGTGCGCTTGGTTGCAGACTTAATGAAAGGAAAGCCTGTAGTTTCTGCTATTGCTCTGCTTCAAGGTTTGCCTAACCGTAGCAGTGGCCCAATTGAGAAATTAATTCACTCAGCGGTTGTTAACGCCAGAGCCAAGAACATGGATATGAGTAAGCTCGTTGTGAAAGCCTTGACTGTAAATAAAGGAAAGGTTTTGAGGAGAATGAAGGCAAAATCAAAAGGAATGGGTGGGTTAATCCAGCACATACAAAGCCACGTTCACCTAACTATCGCCGAATCCCCCGATCTAAAGGGTCCAATGTTTGTGATCCCAGAGAAGGTAAAGAAGGTTAGAAAAGAATCTAGGACTCCTACACCAAAGGCGAAAGATAAGGAGAAGCATGCAGTTAAAGAAACCGAAGATAAGCCAAAGCCAAAGAAAAGCGGCGGATTTGGCAGTAAATTCTTCCAAAGAAAATCAATATAAAAATGGGTAGAAAAATACATCCAAATTCATATAGGCTAGGCATCAATAAGGATTGGGTTTCTCGTTGGATGCCTCCAGGTGGAAACTTTAAAAAATATCTTCAAGAAGATGAGGCTATTAGAAATATCATAGACAAGACCATTTCCAAGGCTGGTATTGATATGGTTGAGATTGAACGTACACCCGGACAATATAAGGTAACCATTCGCGCTGCTCGCCCCGGTATTGTTATCGGCCGTGGAGGAAAAGGAATTGAAGATCTTTCCAAAGCCATTCAAAAGAAGGTTGGTATAACTGCTCCTATTAACTTGAATGTAGAAGAGGTGAAGCGCACCGAAGTTTCTGCTTCCGTCATGTCTCAAAGCATTGCTCAAGATTTAGAGAAGCGTATGCGATTCCGTAGGGTAATGAAGAGATACATCGATATCGCGATGCAAAACAGGGAAGTACAGGGAGTAAAAGTCATGCTCGCTGGAAGATTGAATGGCGCAGAGATTGCTCGTACCGAACAACTCAAGAAAGGAAAACTTCCTTTAACTACTTTGCGTGCCAATATCGATTATGGTGAAACTGTGGCCATCACAACCTATGGAGCTATTGGTATCAAGGTATGGCTCTACAAGGGAGACATATTCGAAAAAGAGAAAAATAAATAACCATGTTACTACCTAAGAAAGTAAAACATCGTAAGTGGCACAAGGGACGTGGCCGCAAGCGCACTAGTGAAACCCGTGGAACAGAGGTTTCCTTTGGTGAATATGGTTTGCAATCATTAGGTATGTCATGGCTCAACTCCAAGCAAATCGAAGCTGCAAGGCGTGCCATTACCCACTACCTTAAGCGTGAAGGAAGAATGTGGATTAGAGTCTTCCCAGATAAGCCAGTAACTATTAAACCCGCCGAAACCACCATGGGAGGAGGAAAGGGCGCAGTAGATCACTACGTTTTTCCGGTAAAACCAGGAAGAGTTATCTTCGAACTTGATGGTATTTCAGAGGAGAAAGCCAAGATTGCTTTTGATAGGGCAAAACATAAGTTGCCTTTCAAAACCAGGTTTGTTAAAAAAGCTTAAATCATGAAAAAGAGCGAAATTCAAAAATTGGTTAAAAAGACTCCAGCGGATCTACAAAAGGATCTGGTTTCCGCTAGGGAAGAGCTTCGGGCCTTGAAGTTTGAATTGGCTGCAGGCAAGGTGAAAAACATCACTAAAGTGAGGGATGTTAAAAGGACTATCGCTCGAATCCTCACATTATTGAACAATTCAAAAGAAAAATAATATGGAAAAAATAACACAAAATAGAAAATTGAAGGGTACGGTGGTCTCAGATAAGATGGAGCGCACGGTTGTGGTTGCGGTGGTAACAGATAAGAAACACCCCAAGTATCACAAGCACTTCAAACAAACCGCCAGATTTAAAGCACATGATGAAGAGAATAAATATAAGGAGGGTGATGAAGTGGTAATTGAAGAGACAAGGCCTCTATCTAAAGAAAAGAGATGGAAGGTTATCGGCTTCATTAAAGAAGAAAAGACATCATGATTCAGGAGAATACCATTTTAAAAGTAGCAGATAACTCTGGCGCCAAAATTGTGCGCTGTTTCAGGGTTCTGGGAGGAAGCAATCGAAAGCACGCTAATATCGGTGATCTTGTTATTGCTTCAGTTCAAGTAGCCGAACCTCGCAAGCTTATTAAGAAAAAAGAAATTATATACGCAGTAGTTGTTCGCACTAGGGCTCCTCTTCGTAGAAACGATGGTACGTATGTAAGATTCGACGAAAATGCCGTAGTTATTATTGAAAAAGGAAAGTTTGATCCTAGGGGTACTAGGGTTTTTGGTCCAATTCCTCGAGAGATCAAAGATAAAGGATACGATAAGATAGCTTCGCTAGCTCAAGAAATTGTATAACCATGGTTGGAAATAAGATAAAAATTAAAAAGGGAGACAAAGTAATCATGCTTAAAGGCAAGGATCTTGGTAAATCCGGCAAGGTTTTGAAGGTGTATCCTGCTAAGCAAAGATTAGTAGTTGAGGGAATTAACCTCATTAAAAAGAATTTGCGACCCAAGAAACAGGGAGAAAAAGGACAGGTAGTATCTGTTCCAGCTGCCGTTAGGATAGAGAACGTCCAGGTGGTATGCTCTTCCTGCCATAAGCCAACCAGAGTGAGCTTTGAGCTAAAAGGCGATAAAAGAGAAAGACATTGTAAGAAATGCAACGCAAAGATTTAGAGAAAATAGTAGTGGCCGTAGGAGTTGGTAAGCTTCGCCAGAACGCTCAATTTGAGAACAATATTTTACCTGAGATTATCAAAGATCTTACCGCTATCACCGGCCAAAAGCCTCAACCAAGGCCCGCTAAGCAATCTATCGCTGGATTCAAACTCCGCGAGGGTAATATGGTTGGTCTTCGAGTAACTTTGAGGGACAAGCGCATGTATGACTTCTTGGGACGTATGGTTAACGTCGCCTTGCCTCGTGTAAGGGACTTTAGGGGTATTAATCCTAAGCAGATTGATAATGCTGGGAATTTGACAATAGGTGTGCGTGAACATACTGTTTTCCCTGAAATCTCTCCTGAGGATTCGAAATATGACTTCGGCTTCGAAGTAACTTTTGTTTCCGGAGTGAAGGACAAGGAGAAAGCGAGAGCTGTATTCGAAAAACTCGGTATTCCTTTTGAAAAAGAAGAGATTAAGAAATAAAGATGGCTAAGAAATCACAAATCGCAAGGGCGGCAAAGAAGCCAAAATTTAGCAGTCGCATTATAAGACGTTGCTTTAGATGTGGCCGCAGGCGTGGATATATGAGAGACTTTGATCTCTGCCGTATTTGTTTTAGAGAATTAGCCACCCGAGGACGCATTCCCGGAGTTAAAAAAGCATCCTGGTAAATATGTATCAAGACACATTAACTAGAATTAAAAACGCACTCATGAGAGGCAGACAGAAAGTCAAAGTGCCTTACTCTAGTTTTGATATGAGTATTCTAGAGGTGCTAGTTAAAATGGGCTACATAGATTCCATTCAACGAAAGGGAAGGGGAGTTAAGAGAATTATCGACATCAAGCTGAAATATATTAACAAAGGGGAACCCGTAATTAATGGTTTCAAATTCACCAGTATTCCATCGCGTGGTATCTACAGCGGATACAAAGCCCTAAAGAGCTCCCATCAGGGATACGGACATTATGTAATTTCAACTCCTAAAGGAATTTTTGAAGGAGGCGAAGCTAAGAAACAAAAGGTTGGCGGAAAGATTCTTTTTGAAATTTGGTAACATGAGCAAGATTGGCAAAAAACCGGTAAATATTCCAAGCGGTGTGACCGTTGAGGTGAAGGATGGAATATTAGAAGTAAAAGGCCCAAAGGCTACTTTAACCGTCCCTGTGCTTCCTAATATTGCTGTGGAGATAAAGGATGGCACGGTATTGTTTACCGCCAAGAATGATGCCAAGCAGACTATCAGTAACTGGGGTACCATGCGTGCTCTTGCAGAAAACGCCGTAATTGGTTCAACAGAAGGCTACACTAAGACCCTTCTTGTAGAAGGAGTTGGATATAGAGCCAGTATGGAGGGAGATACTATAGTCATGAACCTAGGGTTTTCTCATCCGATCAAGTACGCTATGCCAGAGGGAATTACAGCCGTAGTGGATGGCAATAAGATTACAATCTCTGGAGCAAGCAAAGCCTTGGTGGGAGAGGTTACAGCCTCCATCAGGGCATATAAGAAGCCCGAACCATATAAAGGCAAGGGTATAAGATATGAAGGAGAGATTGTAAGAAGAAAGGCTGGTAAGAAAGCAGGAGCAGCATAAAGATGAATAATAACTTACAGAAAATATTACGTGGTAGGCGAGTGAGGGCCAAGATCAAAGGAACGGCAGAAAGGCCTCGCTTAACCGTCTTTAGAAGCAATCGCAGTATCGAGTTGCAGTTGATTAACGACGTTGAGGGTAAGACGATAGTCATGGCTACTACTAAAGAGGTAAAAGGAGCTAAGGGGAAAACCCAAGCTTCAGAAGAAGCCGGAAAGCTTATAGCCACAAGAGCTATCAAAGCTGGTATTAAAAAAGCTGTTTTTGATAGGGGACATTACAGATATCACGGTCGGGTGAAGGCTGCGGTGGATGGAGCCAGAAAATCAGGCTTAGAAATATAACAATGGAAAATACTAGAGAAGAACATAAATCACGCGGCAGAGGAAGAGATTCCCGTAGACCTGCTAGAGAAGCTAGGGTGCAGGAGTTTCAAGAGCAGGTAATCGATCTAAGGAGGGTTACTAGAGTTATGGCCGGTGGAAAAAGATTTCGCTTTAGGGCGACGCTTTTACTTGGTAATGGAAAAGGAAAGATTGGTGTGGGTGTGGCAAAGGGATTGGATGTTGAAAGTTCTATTGCCAAAGCTAAAGCCAAAGCTAAAAAAAATATAATTGAGATTAAACTTAAAGATGGCAGTATTTTGCACCAGGTAGAAGCAAAGTTCAGCGCTGCTCAGGTTTTGATCAAACCCGCTCCTGTGGGACACGGTTTAATGGCAGGAGGATCTCCTCGATTAGTGCTAAAATTAGCAGGAGTTGAGAATGCAACAGCCAAATGTATTGGTAGTACTACTAATAAGTTGACTAATGCCCTTGCTACAATAGAAGCGCTCAAGAATCTCAAAATTTCTAAATAGACATGCAACTACACACCTTACAACCCACCCACAAAGCAAAGGATAAAAAACGTATTGGACGTGGGGGTAAGCGTGGAACATATTCCGGTAAAGGAGTAAAGGGACAAGGTGCGAGAGCGGGAGCTAAAATTAGACCAGGAACACGTGATCTTATTCAGCAAATTCCAAAACTTCGAGGAGCGCGTAATGATGGTCCTCGTAAGAGATCTAAAAAGGAAAGGGGAGCACCAAAACCAAAAACAGAAGCAAAGGCTAAAGAATAATGATAAGTAGATTACTAAGAGCTTTTAAGTTTAAAGATATGAGGCGCAAGCTTCTCATTATCGGAGTAATCCTCTTGGTATTTAGACTCTTGGCTAATATTCCTATCCCAGGAGTCAATCATGACGCTCTAGCTCAATTTTTCTCATCTAACCAATTTTTTGGATTCCTAAACATTTTCTCAGGAGGTGCCTTGTCTAATCTATCCGTTGCCATGTTAGGTCTGGGGCCCTACATTACAGCCGTCATTATTATGCAGCTTTTAACCATGATATTTCCTCGTCTAAAGGAAATGTATTACGAAGAGG
>CAZSWG010000028.1:0-6544 GCA_964610795.1 uncultured Candidatus Saccharibacteria bacterium
TTCCCGCCGCTACAAAAACATTAGATCCTCCTGTAAGTGCCAGTTGTTTCAATAAAAATAAAAACTAACGGGTCGGTGGCAGGACCAGGGCAAAAAGGATCTCGGATTTTAGCTCAAGCTAAAACAAAATAAAAATTGTCGAAAATAAAAATAATAAAGTGAGTAAATTAACAAAAAAATTTGCAACAGCTAGTATAACTGTTGCAACTGTAGTTTCACTCGCCGGTATGAGCATTGCTCCTGTTGGCGCTGTGACAATTGCTGAGCTACAAGCTCAGATTGCAGTTCTAACTGCTCAATTAGCAGCCATGAGCGGCAATACTAGCACTACTACGTGCTATGTCTGGAATGGCAGCCTAACAATAGGCTCAACAGGTCCAGATGTAACCACTTTGCAGAACTACCTCACAGGAACTGGTCACTTTACCTTCTCAGGTGGAGCAACCGGTTACTTTGGGCCAATTACTCAAGCAGCTGTAGCCGCATGGCAGGCAGCAAACGGAGTAGCTCCTGCAGTAGGTTACTGGGGTCCAATCTCACAGGCTAGGTATACCGTATTGTGTGGTACTACTCCTGATGACGATGATGAGGACACAGGTGATTTCTTCGGCGGAGACGACGAAGGAGCACTTGAGAACTTTGACCAAATTGGGTCTATCTCTAACGAAGAGGTTGGAGAAAGTGAAGAGGACGTAGAGGTTCTTGGAGTCGAGTTCGAAGCCGACGGAGCTGATCAGTTGATCCAGCGCGTTACCGTTGTTATCGACAACCCACAAGTTGGAGTTAGCGATGACCTAGAAGACTACATCACGGAGGCTTCTCTCTGGTTAGACGGAGAAGAGCTTGATCGTATGGATGTAGAGGACGCAAGCTACGACAGGGATGCAGACGAATACACCTTCCGCTTTACTAGCCTAGAGGGCGAGGTAGCAGATGGTGACACCGCCGAGCTAACTGTTGCAGTGACCGGGGTAAGTAACCTTGACTCAGATGATGAGAACGGTACTTGGGACGTAACCATTGATGATGACGCCATTAGGGCTGCCTCTCCAAATGGTTCCGACGACACCTACGATGCAGCTGGTCCGTTCACTGAAACCTTCGAATTGGTTGTCTTCGCTGATGCTAATAACGTTGAGTTGCACTTCAGCAGAGGAGATGACAATCCAGACGAGCAAACTGTTGTTGGTCAATCTGACGATCAGTTTGACGCAGACCTCCTAGCATTTGATATGGAGGCTGAGGGCTCAGATATGGATGTCTTTGGTTTGAGAATCACACTTACAGCCAGCACAGGTGCGGAAGAGGACCTAGTTGGTTCTTTGACGCTTGCTTGTGATGGCGATGAGTGGGAGGAGAACGTAACCACAGCCATTGTCGACTTCACCGATCTTGAAATGACGATTGATGAGGGAGATACAGCTAACTGTACGGTGACTGGAACAATGAATGAAATCGATGGCACACTCTTTGAGGAGGCGGCTAACGTAACAGCAGATGTTACTGTTGGTTCAACCGACGCAGAGGATGAGTCAGGCGAGGCTGTTACAGACCTAACAGGAAGCGCTAACGGAAACGAACAAACCTTCGTAAGTGAAGGAATCTCCATTAGCAACATCGAAGTGAACACTGAGCTTGCATTCACAGCCGATGAGGCTAGTGAGACATCTCAGGGTAGATTTACTATCGAATTTGATGTAACTGCCAACGAAACTGAGGTTTGGTTGGATAAGAGCATCGAAGACGGTGGTGATGATGGTGACAACGGTGAGGGTATCGTTTACACCGTAGCCACTTCCGGCGCTGACACCTACACACTCGATTCAGAGACCTTCCAGTGTGTTTCAAACTGTGGAAACACAGCTGACAACACCACGGATGAGTTCTACATCGATGAGGGTGACACGGAAACATACCGTGTAACTGTTGTAATCACAGGTGAACCAGGCAACCCAGGCGACTTTAAGGTCTGGATTGACTCAATCAACTGGGATGATGCAGATGTAGCAAATGCACTAAACTTCTACACCAGCAATCTTGGTGAGGAGTCTGATGCAGACACCGGCTTCCTATTCTTGAACGCTCTCTAGACATTAGTCTGGTAAGCTTCTAGAAGAAGAACAAAGAGCCGCCCTTCGGGGCGGTTTTTTGTTCTTGGAGGGGAATAGTAAAGTTAGTATTATAATGTCTTGGATACACTTATGATTCCTGCAATAAATAGCACGGGTGCCAAATGGCTATTGTTCTCTTTGGCATTTACTCCACTCGTTGTATTCTATACGCTCCTTTTCCCATTCGTCTCTTCGAAAGTTTTCTTCATAAGAGCGATAGTGGCCGTTCTCTTGTTGGTGTTGGTAATTAACCTATTTAATGCCTGGAAGAGCAAACAAAAGTTGGCTGTAGGTGCATGGATGAGGAATCCCCTTTTTATAGTTTTGGGTCTATATGTATTGTCAGCTTGTATCTCAACTATGTTCGGGGTTAACCCGTTTCGCTCATTCTTCGGTGATGTAGAGCGTGGAGAAGGCTTAATTACCATCCTTTACTCATTGGTCATATTAGTAAGCGCCATTATGCTCTTTAAACAAAGAGACTGGGTAACATTTTTCAAATTATCGGTACTAACTGGAATAATCATGTCCATTAATACTATTTCAGAGTTTATCGCTACTGGAGTTAGGCCTAAGGGCATTTTCCTTGGCAATCCGTCTTTTGTTGCTATGTATCTTATCTTTGCTATCTTCGCCTGTCTGGTGGTTTTAATTGAAGACAAGGAAAACAGAGTTTGGCGAATTGGATCTTCTGCGGGTATCCTATTAGCTTTAACTGGCATATTTCTTGCTCAAACTAGGGGAGCGTTTTTAGGTCTAATTGTTGGATTAATAGTGGTTGCTCTATGGGCATCATTGAGAAAATCCAGTCTAAATTTCAAAGCTTTCAGTAGGATAATCAATGTTCAGTTGATCTCTAGAGCCTTCTTGATTTTACTAGTTTTGTTCACGATAGTTTTTGTTTCAACCCGATCTAATACAATCTGGCAATCAGTTCCCATGTTGGACAGGTTAGCTAAGATCTCAGATACAGATCGGACTACGCAAACGAGGATTATCAATACGGTAGTTAGCATAAACAGTGTAAATCCAACCAACGTGGGTATAGTGAGATCGCTGTTTGGTTGGGGTATGGATAATTTCAGCATTGCCTATGAAAATTTTTATGATCCTTCAATTCAACGTTACGAAGGCACTTGGTTTGATAGGGCCCACAATACTGTAATGGATGTGCTAGTAATGAATGGAGTACTCGGACTCATAGCCTATTTGCTGCTCTGGTTTACAATTTTGAAATCTATTTTCAAAAATATGCGCGGCGAGAGTGGGGAACATAATAATAAATTTGTATTATTAGGTTTGGGAGCACTGTTTTTTGTCACTGCATACTTAGTTCAGGGTTTGTTTATTTTTGATCAAATATCAATGTATATCCCTATATATATGTTTATTGGGTATATGGGGACCAAGTTTGGTTATGATGATCAACGAGGCAACGATTTTAGAGACGTGGGTAAGAGTTATCTTATAGGGACGTTTGCTCTAGCTTCTTTGGCCAGTGTAGCAGTTGTGCTGCTAGTATTTATCCCATTTAGACAAATGACCCTAGCAGTTACTGTGCCGAAGATGGGTGACCCTGTTCTATTTGAGAATAGATTGCACGACATGATATATCCCTACAACTATATTCAGGAAGAAGTAAGGACAAGATTAATGTCTTCGTTGGGCAACAGTTTGGACGTGGAGAGAGTAAGGAATATGGAGATTGAGCTTATGGGTCTACAAAGGGAATATATAGATAACAATCAAACTAAACCCAGTTCAGTAGCGGCTCTAGGATATGCATATACGCAATTAGGAAGACAGGAGAAAAATTCCGCCACGCTAGAAGAGGGAGAAAAAGTACTGAGGAGAATGGTTGAAATTTCTCCTAGAAGACAGGAGATGTATTATTATCTAGCTAATAATCTAATTCTTCAGGGTAAATTTGATGAGGCAAAAAGCATAACAGATGCGGCATATAGATTGGAACCCAATGGGTTAAAAGCGGAACTTTTTTGGTTGGTAGTCTTTAGCCCTATGGATTGGACTGGTGAAGATGGAACTTTATCCAGGCTAGAGACTCTATTCTCAAAGGAGGGTAGTTTTGTTAATCCTAGGGACTTAGTGTACCTAAGGGATAGCTATAAAAACTATTTTCATTACTTTATTAGAGTTAAAGATACGATAGGATTTAGAAATACTTTAGCTCAGGCTATCAAAATGGAAGAAGTGATCAACAGGACAAGCAAGTGGCAACTGGAGCAAGGTTTTATTAAAGAACCTATCAAATCAGTTATAGATGGACTCAAAGAGGGACTGTCCTTGTCCATGTAGGGATAGCACCGCTTCTTTTGTGGTGCTTGATGTGTCCGCTTTTTTCCCCTATAACTAACCTGATCATATGAAGGTAATTACCTTTTTAGGGACTAGGCCGGAAATCATCAAGATGAGCTTGGTAATCCAGAAATTGGATGCTTTTGATGGTATCGATCACATTTTAGTGCATACAGGACAGAATTGGGATCCCAAACTCAAAGATGTGTTTTTCAAAGAGCTAGGCGTTCGCGAGCCGGATTATTATTTAGATGTTAAGGCCGATACTCTGGGGAAACAGATAGCTAATATTATTGAACGCAGCGAAGAAGTTCTAATAAAAGAACGACCAGATGTATACCTAGTGTTGGGGGACACTAATAGTGCTCTTTCTGCTATAGTTGCAGCCCGTATGGGAATTCCAGTGTTACACATGGAGGCTGGTAACAGATCTTTTGATTCAAGAGTTCCAGAGGAATTAAACCGTAAAATGATAGATCACATTAGTACCTGGCTTTTCCCCTATAGATCTCAACCAAGAGAGAATTTAATCAGAGAAGGCATCAACCCGGCCAAGATCTTTATAAGTGGGGATCCCTATATCGAGGTGCTTCAACATCATATGGAGAAGATAAATCAAAATGATGTGGTTGCACGTTTAGACTTACAGCCTAAAGAATATTTTTTGGCTACAACCCACAGGGAAGAGAATGTAGATGATCCTACATCGTTAAGAAATATAGCTGAGGGCATGATGCAAGTAGCTAATAAATACAAGAAAAAGATTATCTGGAGTCTACACCCAAGAACTCCAAAGAAATTAGAAGCACTTAACATCCAATTGCCCGCCAATATAGAAATTGTGGAGCCATTAGGATTTTTAGACTTTGTAGCCCTAGAGAAAGATGCAATATGTATTATAAGTGACAGTGGAACAGCTCTTCAGGAAGGAACGGTTCTAAGGGTGCCCAGTGTGGTAATTAGGGAGGCCATAGAGCGTCCAGAGGTTTTAGAGGTTGGGGCAACAGTAATATCTGGAACTAGAAAATCAGAAGATATATTAAGGGCGGTCGACGCTGCGCTTCAAAGTACAAAAAAATGGCTATCTCCATATGATCACGAAGGGAGCGTGTCAGATAAAATGGTCAACTTTATTGTGTCTCACAAACAAAAGGTGTATTAAGAACGTATGAAAGTTTTAATCACAGGCATTACGGGAACTTTAGGACACGCGTTGGCGGAACGATTCCATGACGAATGGGATATTGTTGGTTTCTCTAGAGATGAGCTTAAGCAGGCAGATATGGAGCGTAAATATCCGGATATCAAGTTTGTTATTGGAGACGTACGTGACTATCATGCGGTTTATAAGGCTATGAAGGGGGTGGATGCAGTAATCCACGCAGCCGCCATGAAAAGGATTGAGGCTTGTGAGAAACACCCCATAGAGGCTTTTAAAACCAATGTACATGGAACAGAGAATGTGGCTGAAGCAGCATACCACCATGAAGTACAAAAGGCGGTAGTTATAGGAAGCGATAAGGGTGTGGAGCCAGTAAATGCATATGGCATGAGCAAGGCCATGCAAGAGAAAATATTTATTAGTTATGGTTACAACGCCGTGCGATACGGGAATGTTTTTGGTAGTAGGGGAAGCGTCGTGCCATTATTTATGGATTTAGCTAAAAGAGGGGAATCACTTAGGGTTACTGATCCTGATATGACTAGATTTATGCTTCCTGTAAATGATGCAGTGGAGTTAATTGTGAAGGCGCTTAATAGCCCAATGAAAGGAGATATCTATATTAAAAAATCTCCAGCTACAAGATTAATTGATATAGCGAAAGCATTTTCTGACGATATTAAAATTGTAAGTAGGATGGTGGGTGAAAAACAACATGAAATGCTTATTTCCAGTAGTGAGACAACGAGGATGAAAGAAATAGATAATGGCTTTGTCGTAATTAGTTTGGAGGACGTAGGCGGAGAATCAAAAGAAGCCTATACGTCTAATAAAGAAAGGATACTTTCAATGGAAGAAATAAAAGAGCTTGTAGCAAGATATATCAAATAAATATATGAGCAGGGTGGTAATACTAGGAGCTACGGGGATGCTCGGGAATAATGTATATAGTGTT
>CAZSWG010000029.1:0-6471 GCA_964610795.1 uncultured Candidatus Saccharibacteria bacterium
TTATCATAAATATCCTTATCAACAAGCGCCTTCTTCGCCCATGATCTATACATCTTTTCATCAAGGAACTTAATTTCCGTAGGAGTACGTTGCGTCAGATTGTTGTACGAGCCCCCCCAAAAAGATATGTGTTTTATTCCAAGATCAATGGCATATTTTGACATCTCCTCAACTCGCTTTGCTCCACGCGCATGGCCATCCCATGGAGGCAACCCACGTTTTTTAGCCCAACGCCTGTTTCCATCAATGATGATAGCAATATGGTTGGGCAAAAGAGATTGATTAGGCATGATTCTATACTGCCCAAAAGAAATTATGTTGGCAAGATATAGTAATATTTTTACTAAATAAGACCCCTAGTACCACCCAAGGTGGTGTCCTGCAAAGAATACAAATAATGCGAGTGAACCCAATACAGTCATTATAATAGCACCCCACAAAGAGCCCGTAATCTTCTTACTATTCACGCCCTTCGCTGCAAAATAAACCAAAAACACAATTGATAGGTAAAGCAGTACAGAAATAATTCCTTTTGATGTCCAATGGTGTCCAGATAAGGATTTAAGCCAATCTTTTAGTGGAGCCTTGAATTCAGCAACGATTGTAATGACCGTTACAAAGAGAATAGCCACCGAAGAAGCGATAGAAGATGCATATATAAGCTTTGGTTTGTCCATAATTTATTTTACTCCCCAACGGGCGGCAGCAGAGATCATAAATCCCATTGCGCCTATTAACAATCCTAAGCCCACCACCAATATCACTAGAATCATGAATACTTTTTTAATATTGAGCTCCTCAAATTTCTTTTTATCTAACATAGCAATAAATAAGGCAGTAAGAGATAGGGGAATGATAAAAAGGAAGATATGTTCTTTGGTTTCCATAATAATATTGTGAGCCCAAGGGGCTAATCCACTTTGGATAATTGGTTTAACCGAGCTGCCATAGTGTTTTACATAGTAATAACCACCAGATAGCCAACTTAAAACAAAAGCGACAACACCAATAATGGCACTTCTGTATAAGCGGGTCTTTCTCCAAGAATCATTTTTTATCTCTCCCAAGAGCCAAAGAAAGGCATCTATCCCTATGATTGCAAAAGCGAGATGCAGTCCAATTAATACGGGCTTACTTAAAAAAATCTCCCACATCTTTATATGGATAGAATTGTATCATATCCCTACTGCGATTATGCCTGAAGGTTCTCCAATCCTTGACACCAAAGTGTGTTAGCAATAATATGGCTCAATCATCGGCAACGGGGCCGATGCCTACGAGGAGAGAGTAGCTATGAGCTTACTCGCCTTAGCCGGGCGGTAATCGTGACCCTCACGGGTCACGAGAACCGCATCCTGTAGGGGGTCCGTAAGCGAACGCCCTTGCAAGCGTAGCGTGTATCGGGCTCAGGTGTGGAGGGGTGCCCCTCTGACGACACCAGTGTGCGACCAACCCGAATGGGGAGTCGCGTCAAGGCTGTCGAGGAGCAAGTTCGGTCGTTGGGAGATGGCTCCTAGCTGGGACGGCAGCGTCCCCTAGACCTTGTCCCACCAGCCACAAGCTGGCAAATGACCGAGGGCACCCCGTCCACATCCTGTACCTTATTGGTTCCTTGAATCCACCCCTAGATGCCTTAGGCATCAATATCACAATCGGAGGATTCACCCCCCCAAGAGCTCTCTCTTGGTCGGTGATTCCTCCACTAGGCTTCATAGATGTGTATCTGTGCTGATGAGCTCGAAAGAGCGAAAGCCACCCTCTAAATATTCTCATAGCATAACCATTGACATAATTCTTCATGTATGATACATTGGCGCTACAAGGTAGGAGCTGTGCTAAAGAAGTAGTCGGGTTTTTATACAGAAGGTCCACTTGGTTGTTTACACAAAGTAATTAATAAACAAAATGGAAGGTAAAATCGCTCGTCTCACCGACCGCGGTTTTGGGTTCATCTCTCGTGAGGGAGAAGAGAAAGATCTCTTCTTTCACGCGAATGAGCTCAATGGCGTAGAGTTCGATGAACTCAAGGAGGGAGACAAAGTGACGTTTGAGATAGCGGATGGTCCTAAGGGACAAAATGCTACCAGCGTTACCAAAGCCTAAGACAAAGCAAAGCACCCGATTGGGTGCTTTTGCTTTTCTGGATATTTTAGTTACGCAACCATTTCCCGTACTGACGTACTAACAGATGTTTTGCTTCCGCGGGTCTTAGCATCAACTCTTTAACAATTTTCTCCATACGTACAGATTGGGATCCTTTAATCAAAATCGTGTCTCCACGAGCAACAATCCCCTTTAGTTTTTCTACTGCATCCAGGGAATTTTCAAAGTGAAAGATGTGCCCTTTATCCATGTCATATTTTTGCGCCTCCTGACCGATCAATTTTGCTTTGTCCCCAACAGTAATTAATATATCTGCCACCGCTCCAGACAAAGATCCTATTTGTCTGTGGGCCCTATCACTTTGTTTTCCAAGTTCTAGCATATCTCCCAAGACCGCAATTTTTCTTTGGGCACGCAGGTCTCTTAATGCTTCAAGTGCTATGCGTATTGAGTCAGGCGAGGCGTTATATGATTCATCTATAAGAACAGACCCATTAACTCCTTCAATAATCTTCCCTCGTCCCTTCTCTCCAGAATATTTACTAAGCGCCTTAGTAGACTCTTCTAGGGTTAGCCCACTCATTAATCCAACTGCTGCGCCTGCAGCGCAGGCCAAAGCATGAGCTTTTCCCAAAACACCCCGTAGGCTCACTCGTGCTGAGTGGTGATCGGTCTTTAAAGAAAAAGAAATTCCCTTAGGAAAGCCACCAACCAAAATGTTTTTAAAATCTTCGATGCGAAGATCAGCTCCTTTCAAAAATCCAAATGTTTTAACCTTCGCCTTGGATAAGTTGCTCATAGCCATAACTCTTGGGTCATCAGCATTCAGGATAACTGCTCCACCCTCTGGCACAGCGCTTACTAATTTGGCTTTTTCCCTAGCTACGTTTTCTGTGGATGCATAAAATTCCGAATGCACGGGGATTTCACCAACGGCTGTTACTACTGCAACATCGGGCTTAGCAATTTTAATTAAATAATCGAGGTCTCCAGGATGATCAGCGGCATATTCTAATATTAGGAATTCCGGATATTTATCATTAGACAAAAATAAAGAGAAAAATCCTTTACTAATAGCCTTGAAAAGAAACCACAATCCTCCGGGAGTTGTGTATTCTCCAATAATTGCTAAAGGAAGACCGGTTTCATTGTTTAGATTTCCTCCAGCCATTCTAACTCGCGCACCAGTTTGGTTGAGAACAGCATAGATTGCGCTTTTAGTAGAAGTTTTTCCAACACTCCCCGTTATGCCCACAATCTTGGGTCTATATTTGCGCAACGTAAACCGCGCAATTAATTTGAGCTTCCAGTTAACTATCTTAAGTAGGAAGTTTCTCATCTGTGGGTGCTGAGGGATTCGAACCCCCGACATCTTCGGTGTAAACGAAGCGCTCTGACCAGCTGAGCTAAGCACCCTCTGTGGGCCAGGATGGACTCGAACCATCAACCGCCAAGGTATAAGCTTGGTGCTCTAACCAATTGAGCTACTGGCCCTCCTGACTTAGCCCAATATAGACTATACCCCCATACTTTTTCAACTGAAAGATAACCTAGAAAGCGGCGGGCTTAAGTTTGAATCCTCCTATGAGCTTCTCGAATTCTTCTTGTTCTATAACTTCTTGTTTAACAAGCATGTCGGCAATAGCCTTAAGGATATTCTTGTTTGAAGAAATAATTTTCTTGGCTCTCTCATGTCCTCGTCGTAGGAAGTTAGAAATCTCTTCGTCTATCTTTGCCGCAACTTCTTCCGAGTAATCTTTTGCATGGCCAATTTCACGCCCCAAGAAAACCACATCTTCGTCTCTGCCATAGGTCCCAGGGCCCAATTTTTCGCCCATGCCATATCTTGTGACCATGAGTTTTGCCAAACGTGTAGCTTCCTGTAAATCACTAGATGCACCAGTAGAAATTTCTTTAAAGATTTCTTTCTCCGCCACATATCCACCCATTGCTACAGCCAAGTCGGCCAAGAATTGAGACTTAGTTTTGAGTCTGCGATCTTCGGTTGGAAGTTTAAGAGTGTATCCTCCAGCACGTCCCCTCGAAACGATGGAAACTTTGTGTACTGGATCGGAGTCTTTAAGTCCCGCAGCAACCAAAGCGTGGCCTGCTTCGTGATAGGCAGTAATCTCACGCTCTTTGTCGGATACCAGCCTGCTCCTTCTGGCTGGACCCAACATTACTTTCTCAATGGAATCATATATATGTACCTGGGACACCTTTTTGTTGCCACGCTGTACAGCCAAGATGGCAGCTTCGTTAATAAGGTTAGCTAAATCGGCACCCGAGAATCCTGGGGTGCGCATAGCAATCTGTTTCAAGTTTACAGACTCATCCAATGGTTTTCCTTTGGCGTGAATCGTGAGTATATCTTCACGTTCTTTAATGTCTGGGAGATCAAGCATCACTCTTCTATCAAACCTACCGGGACGTAAAAGCGCTTGGTCCAGAACGTCAGGACGGTTAGTAGCCGCCAACACAATTACTCGAGAGTCTCTTTCAAATCCATCCATCTCAACCAATATCTGGTTAAGAGTTTGCTCTCTTTCGTCATGCCCTCCACCCAAACCTGCTCCACGTTCTCGTCCTACTGCGTCGATTTCATCTATAAAAAGTATTGAAGGAGCTGCTTTTTTAGCAGTGCTAAAAGCATCTCTAGTACGAGAAGCTCCAACCCCCACAAACATTTCTACAAATTCAGAAGCTGATATGTGGAAAAAGGGAACTCCGGCTTCTCCAGCCACCGCTCTTGCGAGTAATGTCTTTCCAGTTCCAGGGGCGCCCATCAATAAAACTCCCCTAGGTATCTTGGCACCAATGTCCAAGTATTTTTTTGGCTCTTTCAGAAAATCTACTATTTCTTCTAATTCCTGTTTAGCCTCCTTCAACCCAGCGACATCCTTAAAACTTATTTTCTCCTTAAAGTTGGTGAACAAACTTATGTTTGCTCTTCCAAAGGTAAAGGCTTGATTCACGCCACCCTTTGCCTGGCGAAAAATGAAGAAGAAAATGGCAATAAAAATTATTAAAGGCAAAATAGTAGGGATTAATACCCCCATCCAGAAGCGTGCGCCAGATTCATCCTTCGCTTCTATTTGAAGTTTAGATAACTGCTCCGGGGTTGCTCCCAAATTCACCAGTGTTTCCGTTACTCCAACTCCTGATTCTTTTCGCGATATCAGCCTAGTTTCATCTACAAGCTTAACGTTAAGTTCATCGCCAGACACCTCTATTAGAGAAACTTGTCCCTCTCCGATAAGACGGACTACTTCGGAGACACTCACGTTCTCAGGTGCCGTTGTGGGTACTTGGTAGAACAAAGAAAATAGCAGAGCAACAGAAATTAAGATAACTGTTCCCCTAAGAATACTTTTATACAGATTCTTCTCCATCTACCTTCTCTTGAGGTTCTGGGACTTTAGCTTTACCCGCTAATTTTAAGACGATACGCTTCTCAGTTGGTTTCACGGACTCAATATTGAAATTATATTCCTTTCCAGGCTCAAGGTTTTTCTTTAGTTCATCTACGCTTCCAAACTCAGAGACGTGGATCAATCCCATCAAGTCATTAGGAAGTTTTACAAACGCACCAAATGGATTGAGCTTGTAGATTACTCCCTTTACCTGATCGCCACCCTTAAAGTGATCTGCAGCTTTGTCCCATGGATCTTCTTGAAGAGCCTTTAGTGACAAGGAAACCCTACCTTCTTTTATTTCTACTATTTTGGCCTGAACCATATCGCCGATAGAAACCACCTCTTTAGGGTTATCTATCATGTTGTGTGAGAGCTCTGATATGTGAATCAATCCCTCAATTTCGGGTTGATCTGCAAACTTCACAAAAGCACCAAAGTCAGCTACTCCAGATATTATTCCGGGGACAACATCCCCTTCTGCATATTTAGTTAATAGTTCTTTGGCATTCTCCGATCCAATTTCTCTCTCGGAGAAGATAAGCTTATTGGTTCTTGGGTTAAGGCTGATAATCTTTACCTTTATCTCTTGACCGACAAATTTCTTAAGGTCATCAGTTATTTGCTGGCGATCACCGCTTTCGTTTTGAGGATAGTTATCATTGGATAGCTGAGAAGCTGGTAGAAAACCCTGCACCCCATTAACCTCCAATAGAAGTCCTCCAGCGTTGGATCCAACTACCTTGGCGTCAATCATCTGGTCAGTATCTTTAATCTCTTTAAGCTCCTGCCAAGCCTTTTGCTTGCCAGCCTCTACTAGAGAGAGCTCTATAAATCCATCTTGATTCTCGGGGAGTATCACCTTGGCTGTTACCTTGTCTCCCACCTCCAAATTTTTCAAAATACTCTTGGCGTTAATAAGTTCGACACCATAGATCACCCCAGTGCCGATTCT
>CAZSWG010000030.1:0-6452 GCA_964610795.1 uncultured Candidatus Saccharibacteria bacterium
TTAGCAAAATTGTTGGGTAGGGCCACAAGAGCGGACCCTTCGGCGTTTTCTATAAGGCGACTATTCTTCAGCCAAGTTAAAAAATTTGGTTTTGAAATTCTAAGTTCAATATCCGAGAGCACAGTACCCCACAATTGCTCTAGGTCACTCACTTCAGGAGCCCGATTTTCCATAACTCCATCTTATTAAACGAAAACGAATCGTCAAACATCTCCCCTTAGGGCCAATGTGGATTAACTGTGGAGGAGAAACAAGCATTAACAAAAACTAACTTTATAGATATAATAACGCCGCTATGCCGAAGAGAACTTATCAGCCCAATAAACGCAAAAGGGCCAAGACCCACGGGTTTATGAAGCGCAAGAGCACAACTGGAGGTAGGGGTGTGCTGCGTCGCCGTATGGCCAAAGGTAGAAGAAAGCTAGCGGCCTAGCCAAAGGAGTGCTTCCCAAGAAATTTAAACTATCAATCAAAGAGTTTCCTAAGAGAAGCACCGTTTGTTTTGAGGGGAAGGAAGTCTCTTTGAAAAAATCTCCAAACAAGCTGGACTATGCGCGATTTGGAGTAATGACCAGCAAGAAGGTTAGTTCAAAAGCCACCATACGCAATTGGGCGAAAAGAACAGTCTACGACTTTTTGTCCACTCACTTAGGGAAGATTCCAGGGGGACTGGACTTGCTAGTGGTAGTTGGTGCCCCTATCATGAAAACTGATTTGGATACTAAAAATTCGCTCTTGAAAGAGCTGGAAGAGGGAATCAAGACACTTGCTAAATGATAAGAACATTTTTTACAGAACTACTATATAGACCCCTTTTCAATGCCCTTGCTTGGCTGTACGAAAACGTAGCCTTTGAGGATCTAGGGATAGCTATAATTCTACTTACAATTATTGTACGTATTTTTCTCTTTCCTTTATTTCACCAGACCGTCAGGCACCAAAGAATAACCCAAAATTTACAACCCGAGATTAAACGTATTCAAAAAGATCATAAGGAGGACAAGGAAACCCAAATGCAAAAGATAGTTGAGCTTTATGATCAACATAAAGTAAACCCCATGGTTCCCTTATTGGCGTTGATCGTTCAAATCCCTATCATATTTGTTCTATATAGGATTTTCAGTCATGGTTTTTCTGGAGATTCACTAAATCTCTTATATCCATTTATCACCTTGCCGGAGTCTCCCAATCAAAGCTTTTTGGGGCTAATAGATTTAACGCAGAGCAATCTTTGGGTGGTGGCTTTTGCGGCTATTGCCCAATATATCCAAGGGAAACTTTCTTTGAGAAAGAAGAGTAAAGCCAAGGGGGATGATTTATCAAAAGCAGAGAAAGTTGGGGAGAGCCTGACTACCTTTATGCCCATTCTTACGGTGGTGATTCTTTTTAACCTACCAGCTGCTATAGGGCTATATTGGGGCGCTACGACTGTGTTTTCCATCTTTCAACAGCTCATAGTGAACCACTCTCTTAACAAAGAGGAGGGAAAGAAGCTATCATTAGGCAGCCATGGAAAAAGCCAAGGAGAAAATAAAGGAAATATTTGATCGAGTAGGATTTGACGATCTGAAAGTTGAAACTATTCAAGAAGAAAATCGAATATCAATTTCGATAAAGGATAAAAGCATTTCCCAAGCAAAAATCCCTGAACTAGTGGAGTCCTTAACACATTTAGCAAGACAGATTGCTCGCAAAGAAGATGGAGACCATGTTCTAGTAGACGTAAATGATTATCGTAAGGATAGGGAATCTTTGATTATTAAATTAGCTAGGGTGGCAGCCAGAAAAGCTGTGGCTACAGGGGAAGATGTTCCTCTCCCCTCAATGAACGCTTATGAACGGAGAGTTGTTCACACAGAACTATCTATGCGCCCAGATGTTGAAACTGAAAGCGCTGGAGAAAGTAGGGATAGACACGTAGTAGTAAGACCAACTAAATATTAGGCAGCCCGAGGAAATTCCTCTTCTTCATCCTCATACTGTTGTTCATCCGAATATTCTGCCTCGGGTGATTCATAAATATCTTCTTCGGAATTTTCGTAATCTTCTATCTCCTCGTTCTCCCCCTCTCCCCGTAAAACCCCTTTTATTCTAGTATTTTTCTCTTGCTCAGCATCCTGCTCGGCTGCTTTGTTGGCTAAGTGGACTGCCACCAGAAAAACAACCAACTTTGTTGGCATAATTCCCACTATTGGAATCAGATCAATTGCAGTACCTGTAACAGCGAGAATTAAACGCGCCTCCAGGCGAGAACCTCCTTTATATAAAAACCATAGCGTCATAAACGTTCCGACTCCCAATTCAGCCGGAGTTAAGAGTAACCCCATACCAATAGGGTCCAGTAGAGCCTCGGCCGTTTCGAGAGAGCCTATAATCATGGCTCCCATAAGAACTTCGACTATAGAAAAGGCCTTGTTGTCGTCCATAAAATTAAGCTTCTTCGCTCGACTCACTAAGAATCTCTTCGGGATCGGTGGTTATAAGTTTATTCTCGAAGAAAGAGGGCACTATTTGGATAGCTACTCTTTTTAGCCCAGCAACAAATAGTCCTTGACCAATATCTGTCTCTAAAAGGTAGCTTTTTTCAACGTCCGTTAGTCCAAAGGCCTTGCCTACCAAATCTATGGCAGCAGGAGACTGCTTGAGTAAAAGTTGCAATGAAGAATTGGTGATTATGGGCCTTCCATAAGGAGATGCCAGGAAGTCTTCAACATCCTGAGTAATGGTTGTAATCCCCAGATAGTATTTACGAGCGCGCTTAGCTAAGCCATAGAGGAAAGAGGCACTATCTTCATTCTTCATTAGAAGCCAAGCCTCATCTATAACCATCATGCGTTTTCTAAGCTCGGCCCTAATGAGGCTCCAGATAAAGTTCAAAATGATGTACATGGCGATGGGGCGCAATTCTTCCTCGAGATCCCTTATAGAGAAAACAATAATTCTATTGTTTATATCAACGTTAGTTGGTTCATTGGTAAATCCGGCATAGCTACCTTTGGTAAAGCGATATAAGCGCTCAGCCATGCCTTTGCCTCCCTCGGTACTCCTAAGGACGGATTCCAAATCCTCTAGAAGAGGGGGAGTTTTGCCTTCAAACCCTTGGTTTGGAGTTATGTCCCTCGCCGCATATGTTTGAGTTATTGCCTGATCGAGCAGAGACTCTTCTTCGGGAGAGATTTTACCAAGCATCAGTTTGACTAACCCGGTTAGGTTAACGATATGACTTTTTAAAACTTCACTAGGAGTTTCTCCCTCTGGAATAATTGGGATTTCGAATGGGTTGATGTGACTATCCGAATCTAGAGAGATCTTGAAAACACTACCCCCAACCTCTTCGGCAAGACGAATGTATTCATCTTCTGGGTCGATCACGATTACTTCCGTGCCGAGCATAAGACTACGCAATATATCCAACTTTGCTGCATATGATTTTCCTGCTCCTGCTTTGGCGAAGATCGTCATATTGGCATTTTCCAAAGAGAACCTATCAAAGATAACCAAAGAGTTATTGTGTCGATTTACTCCGTGCATAACACCCTCGTCCGAGCTGAGGTTAGAAGACACAAACGGGAAGAACGAAGATACAGGACCCGAGTTTAGCGCAGTGTGTATTCCAAGAGAATCTTTGGATATCGGTAGAGTAGATTCAAACCCCTTGAGATGCTCAAATTGAGCTGGACGCACAGTAATAAGCTTCGCATCTAGGGTATTGGTGATATCGGCCTCTAATTTAGAGAGCTCTTTTTCGGTATCGGCATAAATCGTTACATATATAGATGTGTCAAAAAATCTTTCTTGCGATTGCAGAAGAGCATCTCGCAAAGATTCCGCATCAGAAAGGGCTGTTTCTAGAGATGGATCGCGTACTAACCCCTTTTGAGTGTTGTCCATTATTTGAGATTCAATCTGAGCAACTTTTTTGCGAAGATTGCGAAGTACGGTTCCGGTGTCTGTAGGGTGTACATATATAGAAATGTCTATGGTCTCCGGGAGATTGATAATTGGAGAAAGCCATCCGGTGTTCAAAAAGCGAGGATAGTTTGAAACAAAAAGGGTTTTAGCGAGCTTGTCCCCAATTTTGAGATACCCCGGTTTTATTTCTAGAGACGGTGGAGCAATTAAATTTCCAACATCATCAGATCCTTTTTCTGCCTTGCGTCCAATTTCTTTACCCCGACCCTCGACAGTCATAGGGTTATAAGCATTGAAGAATAATTCCACCAACTCTGTGTCCTCCAATGGGATAGCCCTTAATCCTATGCGATTAAGCCCGCCCAATATTTGGTCAACCCGTTGAGTTAGTTGTTCTATGTGGACCGGATTTACAGTTTCCTCTTGGAGGACAGCTTTGTCTGCCGATTTTTTCTTACTAAACAAGTTACTGAAAAAGGAGGTGGCTTCGGAAGTGTTTATGGGGAGAGATGTTGGATTATAAGGGATCACCACAAAGAAACTTTTGGCCATAATGGCGTTTGTCCCAACGAAAGATTTTATAAACTCCATATATTCCTCTATTTGAGTTTGGATTAATGGGTTGTCTTCCTCCTTGAGGCGCTTTGCGAGATTCTCTAAGTAGCCATCAACATTCAACTTTCTAGAATGGATCTGTGTTTGCAAAGAAAAATCCAAAGAGTTCAACATATTTTGATAAGCCCCTACTATTAATTGTTGTTCTTGTTCTGACTTCAGGTCGAAATTTGTTCCATCTACCAAGATTACCTTGCGCAAAGAGTCGTCCTTAAGCTGAACTATACCGTTTTTAATGCTCTTAATAGGGATTAAGTCTTGAGTCCTTGCTCTTTGAGTATCAGCCATAGTTTATTGATTATACTTTATCGATAATCTACTCTTTTAGCTACCTCTTTCTCCCCCGTCATTTGTCTTACTGCCTCGAATTTTTCTTTAAACTGCGAAAAGCTTTGGTTTTGAGCAGGAAGAGCACGTTCCCTTTTGGGAATAGCCGTTTTAGATGTATTCATCTGTACCCAAAGATTCTTGATTCCTGATAAATCTGGTTTGGGGAGATAATTAATCGGAGGAGCAGATAATACTTTTGTCGGCTTGGCCGAGGGGGTGGTTGTTGTCTCTGGGCGGAACACATATATACTGGGAGCCCAAATGCTTTGGAAAAGAGAGCGAAGATATATAGAAATAGGACGCCCATTAACTTTTCCGAAGGCCAGCATCCCACCCACACCCAATATGGGAATAGCTATTATGGTCCACATCCATAGCTTCACAACAAACATGAGCGCGCCAGCGATAGCAGCTGCAGTGCCAATATATGCGAACTGCCTAATGCTTAATGGACCAATAACCTTATCTTCGGTTTCTATAAACTGAGGAACCTGAAATTGCATTACTTAGGAAGATCCTTTAAGTTCACGACGTTACTTTGAGGCACGTCCTTTTTTTCAACCATAGGCTTTGACTCAGAAATATTTTGGTGACCAGAGAATGGATCAGCGGGAGTTTCTGGTGCGGCATAATGTACAACACGCGCAATTTCTCCACCTATCTTTGCAACTTGTGCCTCGTGAACTTCATTCCCCTCCGAACCACCTATCTCTAATCTGGCCTTTATGGCTTCTGGGGCGCTGGGCTCTGCGGAGGAGCTCGTCTCTATTAATCCGCTCGAGATTAATCCACCTTGATATCCATCCTCAGGAAGCAAAACCTCTCCCTTGTGCTCATGCATAACTAATGGGCTTGGTATTTTACTTACAGCAGGAGAGTCTTCTTCAAAAGTCGGGTGCAATGGGGCAACTGGAGCTGGAGACTCGATATTTACCGTTGAGGAATCAGAAGTTTCGGCGGAGGGAGCTTTGTGAATTTCAAGCGTAGGGTGTGGAACGTTGCTGATTGGCAAATTAAATTTGTATAGACCGTTTAATTCTTTAGCAAATGGTGCAAAAACCCTAGACATCATTTCTTCACCAACTCCATTTGAAATTCTGGCATCAACACCAAACTTTTCAGTTATCTTTCTCGGAACATCTTCTGGGTGTATCAAGCCGAGAAACACCGAAACCATTAAAGACTGTAAATAGGCAATCTTTTTTTCATCGAAATGATTTCGTTCGCCTATAGCATAGATAAGATCACTATAGTCGGGGGAGTCTAACGCAGCCCTTGCCTCCGCTGATAACTTGCTATGTCTTTGCTCTATGTCTTCCAGATTAATCATTCGGTATTAATTTGTTTATGAAGATTTACTCTCCGACGTTGGTCCACTTGGCGGATTCTCAAAGAAGGGCATCCATGCATTTTTACGGCTTACAGATGTAAGGCTCTTCAAGAAACCAGCCAAAGTAGTCTTTAATTTTTCATCAGAGGGCTCTTGTGCTATATTGCGCCCAATAGTTCTCTGGAGATCGCTTGGAGATTTGTCAGCCAAATCTTTGGCGATTTTTCTTAATGCCTCTATCTGCTCAGGGCGAGCCTCGGAAAGC
>CAZSWG010000031.1:0-6365 GCA_964610795.1 uncultured Candidatus Saccharibacteria bacterium
AAAGAGCAAATCCAACCGTTCCTCTACGCAAAGGTTGGCAATGGGAGTCGGTTATAATAACCCCAAACTTTTTAACGCTACTTTTTTCAGATAAATATTTGTGGATACTTTCTGCCGACTTAAAAGGATCTTTTGGATACATAACCCAATAACCATTTGTGTTTGAGTGATCTATTCCGGATGAACCTACTAAAGAATTACACGCTATGGTGTGCATCATGTGCTCCCCGGGGACCTCAGATCGCTCAAGCCAATATTGCGCTTCCCCCTTTGCTAACTTATCCCTATCGGGCTCATTTTCTTCTTTAATCGTTCTCCCTTCATGAATAGAAACTATCTTTGAGGTAATCGCCACAATATTTCCCTCTCTAATCATTTTCGCCACCTCATCCAAAATATCCCAAATTTCATCCTGTGGGGGTACAACTTTGCGAGTTTTAATAGGTTTTATTTCCATAGATATATATGTAAACCCTCCAATAGAAGAAAAGAAGCTATCTATCTTATGAAAGCTCTCTCAAAAAAGAGGAGGCAAAAATTAAGTCTATAAAGAAACCAATAAGTCCTATTAGTAACAAAATGACAGTAAATCCTCTTGGTAGTTTCTTTTCATTTAGAAGCATATTGGAGAAAAAAATGATGTATACAAAAGCCAGTACACCAAATACATCAAAAAACTGTGGCCCCAAACCTTTTATTACCTCAAATGGCATGCGGTGAGGGAGGGATTCGAACCCTCGTGCCGGCGCGAACCGACCTAACGGTTTAGCAAACCGTCCCCTTCAGCCTCTTGGGTACCTCACCCTACAACGGATTTTATACTAATAGGACGTCTTTTCAATCCAAAAGCCACCCGTGTGGGTGGCCTTTGTTTCCAGAGTTGTATAGGCAGACCGATTAAATAAAGTTTGTAAGTGTACAAGTGGTCTGCCTATATAACTCCAGAATTCCGTTTCGTCCTTTTGGACTCATCAGCTCGGACACACATCCGAGAACGTAGGGCAGTTTAACGTGTTGCCCCGCACAGAACTAGAAACATGACCTTGGGCTTCCCTCCTGACGACCTGTCACGCGGTCACGATCTCGCCACAAGCATGGCACAACGTCGTGAACGTGGCCACGTTGGACGTCTCATTCGGGAAAAGCGTTTCGATGTACCCGACGAGGTGTCCTCTGATGCACCTCATCTTCATCACCGAGACCGCCTTGGGATCCACCTGCGCCCTCTCGATGGCGCTGGCAAGTCCACGCTCAAACTCAGTCACGTCTACGGCGTTCACGCTCGCTCCTTATGTGGGGTACTGACTATTCTTGCATAATACCACATTATCCCTATTTTGTCAATCTCTATTCCCCTCTGCCCCCTGGGGGCGTAAAATTGAATAAGTGACTAATCTCCCCCTAAAAACCCCAATAGAAACCGCCCTTTCTGGGGTTGGTAAGCGTTTTTCCAACCAACTCAAGAGACTGGGCGTCAAAACCGTTAAAGACCTCCTCTGGCACTTCCCTACCAGATACGATGACCGCAGCGAAATCCTGAAAATTTCTGAGCTCAAAGATGGTGAAGAAGCAACTATCAAAGGAATCGTTCAGAAGACAAATACGAGGCGCATTCCATACCGCCACCTTTCTATTACAGAGATCTCAATTGTGGACGAAGACGGGTCACCCATAACAGTCACCTTTTTCAATCAACCATATATTGAAAACACTCTTAAAGAAGGAAAGGTGGCTAACTTCTCTGGAAAAGTTGGAACCTATAAAGGAAAGACTACTCTGCAATCTCCCGTATACGAGTTAACTGAAGTAAGGGGAAAGGAAAGAGAAACTCAGCATACTGGAAGAGTTGTTCCAATATACAAAGAGACTAAGGGCATAACATCGAGAGGCTTGAGGTTTATTATCAAACCAATTTTAGAAAACCTAGAAAAACTTCCGGAATATATTCCACAAAATATTTTAAAATCCCTGGACCTACCAGATATAAATGAAGCTCTTCAGAAAATTCATTTTCCAGAAAAAGAAACTGATGCTCTTCGTGCTCTAAAAAGTTTTGCTTTCAGAGATCTTCTATTGTTACAACTGCGAAATCTTCAAGAAAGAGCCAAGCTGCAAAAGCTTGAAGCATATCCAGTCGAACATACGGAAGAGGAAATAAAAAAACTGCTAAACTTTCTTCCGTTTGAACTCACAGCCTCTCAGAGAAAAAGTCTCGATGAAATAATAAGAGATCTCGAGCGACCCCATCCAATGAATCGCCTGCTTCAAGGAGATGTGGGATCTGGGAAAACAATTGTCGCAGGAATTGCTGCGCTAATAACGGTTAACAAAAAATATCAATCTGTCTTTATGGCACCAACTGAAATTCTTGCTCGTCAACACTACAAAACCCTTACTAAATTCTTTGAAGAATATGATGGGGGTATTGCTCTTCTGACATCCAAAGAGGCTAAGGTGTTCTATGGCGAGAATTTGGAGACGGAGATCAAGAAAGCTGATCTGGTAAAAAAGATTGCTTCCGGAGAAGTAGGGATAATCGTAGGCACTCACGCCCTAATTCAAAAACAAATTGCCTTCCACAAATTGGGGCTGGTGGTTATCGATGAACAGCACCGTTTCGGCGTAAAACAAAGAGCAGAGCTCACTAAAGCTACCTCTATCACCCCCCATTTTCTCTCTATGAGTGCTACGCCAATTCCCCGCACCCTTACTATGACTATCTTCGGCAACCTTGATCTTTCCCTCATAGATGAACTCCCAAAGGGCAGAAAACCGATCATTACCAAGATCGTCGATCCAGCCAACAGAGATAAGGCATATCAATTTATAAAGCAGCAAGTTCAATCTGGAAGGCAGGTTTTTGTTATCTGTCCTCGCATTGAAGAATCAGAGCAAACAGAGGAAGCCATAACCTCCAAACAAAAAGTAGCTTGGGAAGTAAAAGCAGTTAAAGTTGAACATGAAAAACTCTCAAAGGAGATCTTTCCGCAGTTCAAAGTCTCTATGCTTCATGGAAAAATGAAAATTGCTGACAAAACTTCTGCCATGAAGGCATTTGTTGAAGGAAATTCTGACATTCTTGTATCCACCTCCGTAGTTGAAGTGGGAGTAGATGTGCCCAACGCTACCATTATGTTAATCGAAGGAGCAGATCGCTTCGGCCTAGCCCAACTTTATCAATTCCGAGGACGCGTAGGACGAGGAGAACACCAATCATATTGTTTGCTGTTCACAGATTCTAAAACCGAAAGCACCACAAAGCGTCTTGAGTCTTTGGTGCAAGCAAAAAATGGTTTTGAACTCGCAGAAATGGATTTGCACCTAAGAGGTCCTGGAGAATTTCTAGGAGACACTCAAACCGGAATGCCTGATCTAACCCTCAAAGCTTTGCAAAACCCAGAGCTCCTAAAGGTTGCTGAAGAAAAAGCTCGTGAGTTATTAGATGAATCTCCAACCCTAGATACACATCCACTACTTTCAAAAAGACTTAATCAATTTAGAGAAGAGGTACATCTAGAATAGTTATTCATAATAGCTAAGGAACTACCTAATCTGATAATGTATAATTCTAGAGCTAATGAGACTATCTACTTCATTAATTGTTGTGGCACTAACTATGGGAGCGTCTTTCCTAATTTATTCCACTAGGGAAAGTGAGTCTCCCCAGCTCCTTCAGGCCAATATTGTGGAGTCTCTCCCCCCACAGGAGCCTGAACCGGCAAACCCTCCCCAAGTTTTGCAGGTCACATCTTCAGTAGAAGTTACCTCCACCGAAGGACTAGATGAAGAATGGAGCTCTATTCTCGAGGGATATGAGGAAATTCAGGGAGATTTTGACCGCCTAGAACCCCCGCAAACGGCTACCGGAGCCGGTAACTAAGCCAAGGGCTATTTCGTTTTAAATGATGGAGGGTGAGAAAAACCTCGTAGACAAAGCTAGAAAAGGAAATTCCGAGGCGTTCGGGGCTCTTTACGACTATTATTTGCCTAAGATTTACCGCTTCGTGCTCTTCAAAGTGAGCCACAAACAGCAGGCGGAAGATCTTACTCAGCAGACCTTTATGAAGGCCTGGGAGAAGATGGCGACCTACAGACCTCAGGGACACCCCTTTGGGAGCTGGCTCTATCAGATAGCTCGAAATAATGTGATAGATCACTATCGCAAAAATGAGTTTCAGGTAGACATAGAGCAAGTTGCTCCAGAAGCTCTAGGTATCGATAACTCTCTAATCGCGAAGCTTGAAGTTAAGTTGGACTGGGACAAGATTTTGATAGCAATCGGGAAGCTCAATCAAATTGAGCAGGATGTACTCATCATGCGTTTTGTGGAAGACCTACCGCACGATGAAGTAGCCAAGGCTGTCGATAAGAGCGAAAGTGCAGTCAAAGTAATTCAACACCGAGCTCTCAAGAAATTGAAAGGACATATTTTAAAACAATGAAGGAGGAACACATAATCAAACAGTTATCTACTCTAAAAAGCATCCAGCCCGATGCTGATTTTGCGAGAAGTGCTCGCACTACTATTTTATACAGAAGTGAACCCACGCCGGTTCGCTTCTTCGGTTTAACTCAAAGCTTAACCAACTCCTTATCTATAGGTTTAGTTGTTATGCTATTCATCTTTGTTGCTATCGGTGGAGTAGCAACAATGTTTCGCACACCAATCTCTCCTACTTTTCATGGAGTAGATGCACAAAGCTTGGCTACCGAAGCTGGATCTATTAATCAAACCATCGATGCTCACCTTAGTGAAGCAGCATATATCTCTGGAGAGGAAAATAAGTTCTCTATGGCCCTAACAACCGAAAGTGATACCAACACAGATGAAGAAATCGATCTGTTATTAACTCAAGCCAAAGGCTACTAATCATGAATCAGTCTTTCAAACAAATATTAATAGCTTCCCTCTTTGCTCTTGTGGTTATCATTAGCCCAGCTTCATACGCACAAAGCCTGGACTTTGCACAACTTACCGTAGATGAGGATGTTACCCCAGAAGAGCGTTTAGCCAAGAAAATAGAGCTCACAGTAGATGCCCTAGAGAAGGCTGAAGAAAGAGTAGTTGAAATGCGCGCTCAATTGGAGGCTCTAGAATTTGAGGATGAGACTCCAGAACTACAACTTCGCGATAACCTAGTAACCAGAACTAATGAGTACAGCACCTTCTACAACGAAAAACTTACTGCCCTAACTCTAGCCCTAACTATCGAAGAGGTAGATTTAATAATTGATGAAATAATCACATATAGAGAAACTATTTATGCTCCAGGAGCCAAAGAGATTATCGAATTCAACTTGGTATATTCATACACTCCATCAGTCCTTACCCTAGCCGATCAAAGAATGGAAAACATTTTAAAGGATGTAGCTAGACTAGAGGGGTTGGAGTTGATTGAGCCAAGTACATTTGTATCAAGAACAGATGAAGCTCAAGCGATCCTACAAAAAGCTCATGATTTACAAACCCAAGCAGCCACCTTGCTTATTGAGAACTTCGTTACTCCAACAGCAACATCTACTTTAGCAATCGAGTTTACGGAAGTTCCCCTAGAACCAGAGATAACCCCAAGACTACTTGCAGAACAAAGCCTTGCAGAAATTAAATCATTGTACGAACTATTTATAGAAACCGGCGAAAAGGTTACTGAGACTCTAGGTATTAATTAGAAAGATATCTCGTAAAAGTAAAAGCCCCATCACTGGGGCTTTTACTTTTAGTTACCGAAACGTTTAGGCAACTGCGTCCTTTAGTCCCTTACCGGCACTAAATTTAGGCACAGTTTTTGCGGCAATCTGAATCTTTTGGCCTGTTCTTGGGTTGATACCCTGACGAGCTGCACGCTTTGAAACCTTAAAGGTTCCAAAACCTGGAACAGCCACCTCTTCGCCATGGCTCATAGCCTTGGCAATAGAGTCAAACACGGCGTCTACTGCAGCTTCAGCATCACGCTTTGTCTCCAAACCGGCTGCTGACTGCACTTGTTCTACTAATTCGGTTTTCTTCATTTAGAAACGAATCTTTTTCCGACCTTTCTTTTACCGAAATTTGGCCTAGTCATTATACCAAAAATCGCTTAAATACTACACTTTTTGGCTATTAGGGGCAAACTACCTTATTTTGCGTATTCAACCGCCCTAGTTTCCCTAATGACGTTTACCTTGATCTCTCCTGGGTAATTAAGATCTGATTTAATCTTGTTAGCTATATCCCTAGCAAGCTGCAGAGCCCCAAAATCGTCAATTTTCTCAGGAATTACGAAGATTCTAAGCTCTCTACCAGCCGATACGGCATATGCCTGCTCAACCCCATCAAAGCTATTGGCAATCTTCTCTAGGTCGTCTAAACGCTTGATATAGTGCTC
>CAZSWG010000032.1:0-271 GCA_964610795.1 uncultured Candidatus Saccharibacteria bacterium
CAATTCCCTCCGTCCATATAGCATCATGTAGTTTTGTTTTCTTGGCCTCTACTTCGTCTGGGGTACCGGTAAATACAGCAGATTCAATGATCTGTTTAGCTCCAAAATGTGCCTTTTCCCCATATTGATTTCCATCCGGACTGATTTTATTTCCATCAGCCCCCCCCAACTCTTCCGCAAAAACCCTTTCCTGTTTTTCGTGCATTTCACGAAGCAATTTGGTTAGCTGATCATCATCGCCTTTTTCTATGGCATCTTTAATTTGGTCAGC
>CAZSWG010000032.1:291-6316 GCA_964610795.1 uncultured Candidatus Saccharibacteria bacterium
ATAAGCCCATATTTGCCAAACGAGCTTGGTTGGTAACCCTCTTCTCCAGGCTTCCCGCGCTCTGCGAATACTCCAAAGCTCCTTACTGCGTCGGATTCCCACGCCAGCATTTTACCCTCAGACATTTGAGAAATACCCGCTGCTATTCCCCACATATGTTTCTGGGGATTATTTAATAGGCCTCGGAACACTTGAGATTGTCTAAATGGCGCTAGATCTTTTAGTTCACCTTTATTGTTTCTGTATTGATAAAGTCTTTTCTTGTAAGCCACAACGGTTTCTTCGGCGCGTTGTGTTTGTCCGCTCCTAGCCCTACCTAAGGCTCGGACAGCTGCATTGTCGCTCTCAACCATTTTTTGTGTGGCCTTGCGTCCCTTATCCGATCTAAGGGCAACCGAATTAAGAGCAGCAAAATTGGCCTTAACTCCCTGTCCAATAGCCTCAGTGGCACGCTTCCTATATTTGTTAGCAAAGTTAACAGGAGACATTCCAATTTTCTTAAATCGCGCACCTATCCTGCTTTGTGCTTTCTTAATGCCATTGTAGAAATATGCTGCTCCCAGAATACTCATTCGGTTAGCAACATATAATCCTCCAATTAATAGACCGATAACCGTGGCCATAGTACCAACAGAAGCCCCAATAATTGCTATGGTGCCAGTGTTATAGCTTAATCCTGCAGGCACAGTTAGTTGTTCTATGCTGATGGCTCCTTTTACAGCCAAGAAAAAGAAGAAAAGACATATAGGGCCAAAGAGTAACCACCTGATAAAAGCGCTCCACCAGGACGTCCATAGGTTTTTGCCCGCAAAGCCGGTAAGCTTCGGGAAAATCCAACCCAACCAAGCAAATGGGAACAAAATGATTAATAAGTTAAGTGCTACATATCTAAAGATCAACATTATGCCAACACCTAGAAGAGCGAATGAGCCTAAGAAAGGAAATAAGCTATTGAATAAAATATTAGCAAAAGATACGACTAGCTTTTCGGTATTGCTCCAGGGGATACGGTTAACACTGACAAGGGCCTCTCTATACTCTGTGCATTCAGCGCTATTTTTAGCGCTATAATCCCTAATATCACAGTTAGTAGCCATCTCTGGATTATCTCCTCCGTATTGGATAATATCGGCAATCCCATTGCTTATTTCTTTGGCGAGGGCATCGCCGCCATCAGGGAGTAGGTCATAGGGAGCGCCACCAGCCGTGAGGGCACTTTTAATGTCGTGTTCCAAATCTTCAAAACGCCAATCTTCGCCAAACACATCATCGAGCCTGGTGAGGGGACTCGTAAAGACGTTCCCAGAGCGCACATTTGGATCTTCCAGCCAACTTACTAAGGGGTGCCTGGTAGCTGCTACTACTGCATCCTTATGTCCTTTTGTGGAAACAACTCCATCTGGAAGATCTTCGTCTGCTGCGTAGAGAGACCCATAAATCATGGCGTCGATTTGATCACCAAAGTAATAAATCTGCTGTATGTTTTCTTTGTCTTCGCCATCCGCTTTGGACAGTCTGATGATGGCCTCAAGTTGGGACTCCAAATCTATATTAGGTTGAAATGGCCCCTTAAAGCTTGTGCCGGTGAAGGTACTGGCAACATAGATATTCTCCATAATCTGATTAGTAGGAGGGATAATAATCGTGGTCAGCATAAAATAGCTGAAATTTATAAGAATGGCTGCTGTAAGAAATTTGGGTAGAGCACTTCTAGCCTCTACTAGCCATTGGGCTCTAGTCATAATAGCGAAAGCCATAATAACGATTCCTATCACCAACCCCAGATTAGCTATTGTGAGACTGACAGAGAATCCTTCCTTTAGAACAACATTTACATCGCTAGTTATTAGTGTGTTTAGGTTTATGGCAAATTCTATTGTGGCGTTAGCAATATAGAAAAACACTCCACTTAGTGCCTGTATTAAATAACCCAAAAAGGCTGCAATCCCTTGCGCGATACCGGTTGCAATGTCTCCCACTAAACCACCCAATATGTCGCGAAATGGTCCACCCAAGAGGAGATCAAGCCCACCCCCGACCAAAAGTACGGGAAGTATCCACGCATGAGCACTTTGAGTGCCCATAAAGAAAACCCAACCTAATCCTATAAGGGTTACAAGTAATTTTTTTCTAGCACCTTTCATCTAGTACCTGGTTCAATTATAACTCCTATTTTATCTAAGATGTATGGAATAAAGTAATAATTTTTGTAATTGTCTCTATGGATAGATTTTGTGGTCTTATAGAAGGCTCGACGTTGTTGCTTAAAAGCAATTCTTTTGAGGCCCCAAGCCCTTTTAGATTATTTAAAATAGTCTTACGGGGTTGCTTAAACAGAGACTTTATAAATGGGTAATACGCGGCTATCTCTGCGGCCGATGGTTGTGGGATAAGGGGAGTGATTTTTATAACCGCAGAGTCTACCTTGGGAGAAGGCTTAAACGATTTCTTGGATATGTATCGAATAATTTCCGGTTTTGCCCAAAATTGTAAGGTAGCGGCTAATAGATTCATCTCCGGTGGTTTTGCACAAACCCTATTAGCAACTTCCTTCTGGAGAGTCAGAACAATGACGGATGGTTTATGCTTCGCTTCCTGGAGAACGCGTAGTAGGTGGCCGGTAATATAGTAGGGGATGTTTCCAACTAACTTATATGGGTAGTCAATCTTCGGAATTTCCCTTAGGGCATCTGCCTCAATAACTTCCAAGTTTGGATATTCATTGATTAGCTCTCCCAAGAAAGATTCTATAAGTTCACCATCTTTTTCTAGGGCAATAAGTTTGTAGGGAGAATATTTTAATATTCTTCGTGTTAGCTCTCCATGACCTGGGCCTATTTCAACCACTGTATCTTTTTCGGTTACCCCTAAAACCTCAGCAATACGCTCAAGAACCTTGTGATCCTTAAGAAAGTTTTGTCCCAGAGATTTTTTTGCTCTATTTGCACCCATTAATCTAGATAGATGGTATCTTCTTCTTCGAACTGTCCATCCTTTTTGAACTTAATTAACTCTGGAGGCATCTCATAAAGGAACCTAGAGGCAATAGAGTGAAAACTGAGGGTTAAATTTTCTCTAGCCCTTGTCATGGCAACGTACATCAACCTCCTTTCCTCTTCTATATCATCCTCTTTAAAGAATGATCGGTGATGAGGGAGGATGCCATCATCAACTCCGGCAATGTATACATCATCAAATTCTAATCCCTTTGCTAGGTGAATGGTCATGAGCTTAACTGGAGCATCTTTCTCGCCGAGGCGATTGATGCTGTCGTTAGAATTGAGCAGGGCAACGCGTTCCATGAACTCCCCGAGAGTCTTGAATTCGGAAGCAAAGCTAATTAACTCACGTACGTTTTCTGTGCGCTCTTCGGCGTTATCAAATTTTTTGATCAGATGTTCAAAGTAATCTGTGGTTTTAAGGATGTATCCCAATAGTTCCATTAAGCCTAGTGTTTTAGCCATTTCCGGCAACTCCAAAACCAATTTTTGGCTGATTTTTTTAAGAAAAGCTTTATCAATTCGCTCCCCACTAACTTGGTCTTTAGGGTTTAAGGCGTACCTTAGTGTGGCGAGGATATCTTTGATCTCTTTGCGATCATAGAATTTCACTCCACCATACATCTCGTAGGGGATAGACTGAAAGTTGAGCGCTTGTTCAACGGCGCGAGACTGGGCATTGGTGCGATAGAGAATGGCAGAATTTCTAAATCCACGGGTGGTAATCTCAGAGGCAATGAAATCAGCTTCCTCTTCTGGGGAGTATGTCCCCAAAATATATACTGGTGCCCCTTGCGGATTTTGGGTCCAGAGTTTTTTTCTAATTTGGAGTCTATTGTTTTCAATAACCCTTGCCGCCGCATCTACAATATTCGAAGTTGAGCGATAATTTTCTCCTAAGTGCACAATTTTTGCTCCTGGCCAGTCTCTTTCAAAATCCAAAAAGGTTTTAATGTTGGCTCCCCTGAATGCATAGATAGATTGTTGATCATCTCCCACCACATTTATATTTTTATGTTCTCTCGATAGTAATTTTATCAAAACATATTGAGCACGATTAATATCTTGGTATTCATCTACGAGAATATAATCAAATTGATCCTGATATTTTTTGAGCTTTGCTGGATTTGAGGAAAATAGTTCAACGGTTTTGGTGATTAAGTCATCAAAATCAAAAGCATTTTGTTCTGCGAGTCTCATTTCATAATCTTCAAATACTTCTTTAGTAGGAGACTCTAAGCCGTCTGAAGTTAGGAGTTCCATTTTGGTATTAGAGATCTCTTTAACGAGAGAAGCAGGTGTAATCTTTTTGTTCTCGGGTAACCCCAGCGCCTGGACCGATTTTTTTACCACCCTTAAGGAATCGTCATCATCGAATATTGCAAAATTATGATCGCGCCCCAAACTTTTCGCTTCTTTACGTAAAATACGCGCGCAAAATGCATGGAAGGTTCCTACATATGGGAGATCCTTTCTTCCTGCACGCCTTACCCCCTCTACAATACGTCTTCGCATTTCATCAGCCGCCTTGTTGGTAAATGTAATGGCCACAATTCTTTGTGGATTTACCCCTGAATTTATTAAGTAGATAACGCGTTCAGTGAGAGTACGCGTTTTGCCAGATCCTGCTCCTGCGGTGACCAAAAGTGGCCCCTCGCCATGGCATACAGCCTCCTTTTGACTATCGCTTAAATTCATGGTCTTTTGCTTGATTAATTGAGAGTGGAGATTACTATTTATAGTATTAGTAGCATATCACAAAACCTACCGGGCTGGTTGCGGGGGGCAATTCTGCCGGTAATCCTTGTTCTTGGAGTATTAACGGCCGATCTGGCTTTTGTAAGGCTAGCTACCCCCGCCTCCGCTACGGACCCTCAACTGATAGAGGATGACCTTCTAATGAACTCCGAAGCGGGTGCCTTCTTGGGAAATGCAGGGCCAGTTGAGGAGATTGACCATACGGATCTTTATACTGACTTTGGTGGTTTTGTTTTGGTTGAGAAGAGCTCGCTGGATGGTGCGGGAAGCTCCTTGGGGGATGGAGTAAAAGAGGAGGATATTCTTACATACACCGTAGAGGATGGAGATACCCTATCCAGTATTGCACAAGCTTTTGGAATATCGGTAAGTGGCATTTTAGAGGCAAACGATAAAGGAAGCAGCTTGATTCGCCCCGGAGAGGAATTAGCTATTCTACCTGTTTCAAAAAGTGGTGGAGTTCTGGCCAAAAAGACGGAGAGCGTGAGCGTGGTAGAAAATACTTATTTTATTCGCCCAGTGGATGGCGGATTGAACTGGGGAGAATTGCATGACTCACAATATATGCCAGCGGTAGATTTCTCTAAGGCATGTGGATCGGAAATTTATGCCGCTGCAGCTGGAACAGTTACTAAAATTGGTGATCCAGAAAAATACAACAGTGGATATGGAGGATATGTTGTTATCAGTCACCCTAACGGAACGCGCACTATCTATGCACACAACTCAGCAAATGCAGTAGAAGTTGGACAGAGCGTAGAGCAAGGAGAACATGTTGGAAATGTTGGTAATACCGGGCTTACATACGGTAGTACTGGATGTCATGTTCACTTTGGAGTACTAGGCGCAACCAACCCATTTATAAGGTAGAAATGCATTCACCTTTCTTATATAGGCGTCTTTTGTTAGCAGAACTTTTTCTACTCTATTGTTCTGTATATACAAACTTTGGAGATTACCTAATTAGAGTTTAGCCCTTACATTCCCTGCACACTCTACTTTCTGGGTTCGCTTCTAATAGCTCAAGTTCTATCTCTTCTCCACAATGTTCGCATATGCCATAAGTGCCAGATTCCATTTTGGTTAGGGCGGTATCTATGTTCGCCACCCTATCCTTGAGTAGCGTGACGGCCGAAAGATTGTTGGCTGCCTCCTCGCCCTCATCTGCTTCTTCGTTGTCCAGGCCTGGGGAATCTCCAAATTCCAGGTCGGCACCAAGAATTTCAATGTTCTCTTCTATGCGTTTTTTCTCCTCCAAAAGAGCCTGT
>CAZSWG010000033.1:0-5697 GCA_964610795.1 uncultured Candidatus Saccharibacteria bacterium
GATATGCCCCAAAAATTATCTTTGCTGCAGAATCAACATTCTCGGTTATAATTTGAGCCGCTTCATTTATCTCAGACATTCTTAAATCTCTTCCACCAGAAACTGCAAACAGTACTCCCCTCGCTCCATCTATTGAGCTATCGAGTAAAGGTGAATTAATTGCCTCGTCTACCGCTTTCGCTGCTCTATCTTTTCCTTTTGAAATTCCAACTCCAACTACTGCGGTGCCCGCATCTTTCATCACGGCCATGATATCAGCGAAGTCAACGTTCACTAACCCAGAGGATGTAATCATATCTGCAATACCTCTAACTGAATTTTTTAATATCTCATCAATCTTATCGAATGCCTTAAGTACCGGTGTGCTCGCATCAATAATGTTAAAGATGCGATCATTTGGAATAACGAGTAACGTATCAACCCTATCTCTTAATTTCGCCAGTCCTTCTTCTGCGATACGCATACGCGCTGACCCTTCAAAAGAAAATGGTTTTGTAACTACGGCTACAGTTAAAATACCCATATCTCTTGCTATGTCAGCTATAACAGGCGTGGCTCCGGTACCAGTTCCTCCTCCCATACCAGCAGTGAGGAAAATCATATCTGTATCCTTCAAAACAGCCTCTATCTCCTCTCTATTTTCCTCTGCTGACTGTTGGCCTAACTCAGGGTTCATACCCGCTCCCATGCCCCTTGTGATGGCCTTACCGATGTGAATTTTTCGCCTAGCCTCACAGCTTTCTAGATCTTGGACATCTGTGTTAACAGCCACTAACTCTACGCCCCTAATGGGGTCTTTACTCATGCGCGTTATGGCATTACCGCCACCTCCTCCAATACCCAGTACCTTTATCTTTACAACTGGTTTTTTAGAGGCAGATCCCCTACGCACCGTGTGAAACACAGGCTTTTTTACTGCCCTTCTTGAAATCTTTCTTTTCCTCACCTTTTTAGGCCTATGAGATAGTTTTTTAACGGTTTTCTTCATTATTCTATGTTTAATAGCTTTTTTTCTAGAAATTGCCCTTCTAACCGCCGCTTTCTTAGTGGTCGGTTTTTTCCTCACTTTAGATTTTTTCTTGGCCATACCTGTTTTATGGGCGGAAAGATTCCCAAATCTTTCCAAGGAAGTTTGGTACTGCTATGGGGGTCATCGTTCTACTTCTCGATTTAACCTCATCGCTGTGCAAAGGTAACCCTAGGGCGCAAGTATATTCGGGGGATTCAATCAATTCTCTGGTAGCTGCATCCCTCGGAGCAAATAGAGCTTCATTGGCTGCTCCTATTTGAGTAGCCATCCTCAAGTCTCTTTGCACCAAGTCAGCCACTCCAGGCATCTTAGCCCCTCCCCCTACTACCACTACCCCTCCAGGGAGGCTCCTTTCCTTGCCGATTGATTTTAGTTCATCATTGACAACTTCGCAAATCTCTGACAAACGGGCCTCTATAACCTCCGCTACAAAACGTTTTGAAGGTGATCGGGTGATATCTGAATCAAATTTTTTCAAATCTATATTTTCTCTACTAGTTACCTCTTTTGCCAGAGCATATCCATGAGCAATTTTTATTTTCTCTGCTAACTCTGGTGGAATTTCCAATGCTAGAGCCAAATCATTTGTGATATAGTTTGCACCTACTTTAAAAACTTTTGTGTGTAATAGTTTTCCTTCTTCATATACCGCAAGACCAGTAGTGCTTCCTCCTATATCTATCAAAACTACTCCCAATTCCAATTGATTATCCGTTAGCACTGACTTCGCTGAAGCCAATGGAGAAAATACCATTCCACCAACAGCTCCTCCAGCCATCTTGATACATTTTTCCAAATTGCGAACACTTGGTTCAAAAGCCTCTACAATTAAATTAACTACTTCCAACTTTGCTCCTACCATTCCTGTTGGATCTTGAATATCTCCTACACCATCAACAATAAACTCTCTATTCAATACGTGGAGGTTCATCTTATTAGAGCGAGGGCGTGGCACTACTGACGCTTCAATGGCTCTTTCTACATCATCCCCGTGTATTTCCGAGCTTGCTCTCGATACGGCCGTATTACCGTGAGAGATACGTACGGTTGCATCGGCACTGTTAACGTTAAAATAAATATTTTTTAGGGCGCTTTTTGAAACCTCTGCAACATCATCAAAGATATCGCCTATTGCTCCGACCACACCATCCATATCAACCACCGCTCCTCTGCGCACCCCCTTAGAGGGACGCGTGAAACCCTTAATTAAAGCCAGTTTGCCATCGTTAGTGGGTTCAGCGATAACCGCCTTTACGCTTGTAGATCCAACATCTAAACCTAAGATTTGTGTTTTAGCCATTTAAGTACTTCTTTTTCTCTTTTTTCCATCTCCATATTATCACTTTTCCCCTGGTGCGTGAAACCTAAAAGATGTAAAAGTCCATGAATTAAAATGTAGTGAATGTCATACGGTTTGGATTTCAAATAACCAGGATTCAAATATACTTCTCCCACATAATCTTCTCCGTGACTAGGAAAGTCAGGATTCTCTATAGCCAATACATCCGTTGGTTTATCTACCCCTCTGTATTTGAAATTTAACTTTCTCATCTGTGATGAGTTAACAATGTATATTTCAACGTCCTTTTTAATCTTATGAAATTTAAAAAACCCTTCGGCTGTTTCTCGCAAGGGTTTCTCGTATCGTGCAAGGCGTCTGTCTAGACTCCTTACTAACATATTTATCCTCCTAAAGCTTTTTTGACCGCCGCACTCACCTTCCCAGACTCTGCTCTACCAGCTATTTTGGCCATAACGGCACCCATTACTTTTCCAAACTCACTCTGTCCCCCAGCTACTACTTCCGCTACGATGGCCTCTACCTCTTGATCTGAAAGCTCTGGGGGGAGGTATGTTTTGATAAGTGCTAATTCTTTTTCTTCTTTCTCCGCTAGATCCGTTCTCCCAGCTCCCGCAAAAACATCAGCTGATTCTCTACGCTTCTTAGCCTCTTTGCGCAAAACGGCCATAACATCTTCATCCGTAAACTCTTTCTCTTTACCCTTAGCTATATGCTCATTCTGAATGGCTGCTTGAAGCATGCGAATAGTACCCACCGTCTCTGAATCACCTCCCTTCATAGCAGTTTTTAGGTCTTCCTGCAGTTTAGCTAAAAGTTCCATTCTTTAGTCTATAAAGTTCCCATGCGCTTGGCGCGCTTGAGCTCTTCCCTTTTCTTACCACGATGAAGTGCTGATAGTCTACGTTTATTGCGGTTAACATTGCGATCATAGTAACGTTTACTCTTGGCCTCTCTCAATACTCCACTTTGCATTACTTTTTTCGTGAAACGGTAAATAAGAGAGCTATTAGACTCTCCATCCTTTTTCTTTAAATTGATATTAATTGCCATGTTTAATTATTTTCTCCCTTAGTTCTTCTAGTGTTTCCTTTGAGAGTTTGTGCACTACCCCTTGGATATAGTGCCCTCCATCGTCCGGAAACCTAGGAATTATGTGCACATGCATATGTTCTACGTGACGACCGACAATCTTACCGCTATTGACTCCGATTGTAAAATTGTCCGCTCCTAGGGCCATTTTTATCATCTTTGCTACCTTTTGAACAGTCCCCATGACCGGAGCCATAAGTTCCTCTTCAAGATCCATAAAGTCCTCTATGTGTTCTTTTGGAATAACCATCGCATGCCCAGGGCTAGATGGGTCTATTTCCAAGAAAGCCAAAGTTGTCTCATCTTCATATATCTTGTGCGCTGGAATCTCCCCAGACACTATGGAGCAAAAAACACACATTAGATTCTCTTTTTGATTTCTCCAACTACTTTTTCTAGAAGAACCGTTTCTTGGGTACCAGTCCGCATATCGCGGATAATAATGCTTTCTTCAAAAACCTCTTTTTGACCCAAGATCAAAGCCAAGGGTGCCCTTGCTTTGTCCGCACTCTCTAGTTGTGTCGAAAGGGATGATTTCCCAAGATTGCTAGCTACATGCACTCCCCCTTTCCTTAGCTCCTCGAGTAAAGAGACACTCTTTTTCTTAGCCAAGGCTCCAACGTGTATGAGGTGAACCTCCTTCCTAGAACGGTTTGAACCGTAATCTGGATATTTTTCTTTGAGCAACTCTACCACTCGCTCAACGCCAAGTGCTGCTCCCACAGCTGGAGTTTGTCTTCCTCCCAATTGTTCTGCTAAATAATCGTAGCGACCGCCACCCACTAGAGATAAATCCTCCCTTCCCTCTTCCGCTATATATATTTCAAAAACAGTACGGTTGTAGTAATCTAGTCCCCTTACTAAATTGGGTTTCAAAATATAAGGGATAGAAAGCTCATCTAGAAATTCTAGAACTTGCTTAAAGTGTGCCTTCGAGACACTACTCAAATTATCCAAGATAATTGGAGCACTTTCTTTTACCGGCTGACACCCCTTTACCTTACAATCCAATACTCTCAAGGGATTTATCTTGATACGTCTTGCGCAATCCTTACAGATTTCCTTGGAGTGCTTTTTGTAGTGATCTATTAATTTTTTCTTGTAATTTTGTCTATCACTAGCGCCACCGATGCTATTAATTCCCACCACTACATTCCCAAGTTTCAAATCTTCAAGTAGTTTATAGAAAGTAATAATGATTTGAGCATCGTGTATCGGATCACTCTCTCCCCCTAGGGTTTCTGCACCAATTTGCCAGAACTGACGAAATCTTCCTGCCTGAGGCTTCTCATGTCTAAAAGTTTGAGAAAAGTAATATAACTTCTGGGGCTGGGGTAGACGGTGCATTCCGTGCTCTAAATAACTGCGAACCACCGGCGCTGTAACTTCGGGGCGCAAAACTAAATCTTCCTTGCCTCTACTTTTTATTCCATACATTTCTTTCTCAACCATATCAGTGTGTTCTCCGACTGTGCGCACAAAAAGATCCTTTTCCTCTAAAATGGGGGTCTCTATTCTTGAATACCCGTAGAACTCTAAAATTTCCGAGGCTTTGTCGTAAAATTTAGACAATACTCGCCAATCGTTAGGCAAAATATCGTGCATCCCCCTTGGAGATTGAAAAGTTACTTTTTTACGTACAGCAGAGGCATCCGTCTTCTTCACACTTTGTTTATTAACCATCTTTTTTTCTTTAGACATTACTTATTATGGGTTTATATGTTTGCGCTTCGCCAAAGGGCCAAAATCTAATTCTTACCACCCCCACAATCTGATGTCTTCCTAGTGGACCCCAATCCCTAGAGTCAAAACTACTCCCACGATTATCTCCCATTACAAAAAATTCGTCCTCTCTAAGCTCAAAAGGGGGTGTATCAGACATTTTAATATCAGTAGAAAGGTACTCTTCGTCTATACGCTCACCGTCCACAAATACCTTATTATCCGAAACTAATATTTGCTCTCCCGGAAGACCGATAATGCGTTTGATAAAGAACTCTTCCTCATTAGTTGGATTATGAAGCACTATGACTTCTCCCCTTACTGGCTCTCGGAAACGATAGGTAATTTCATCTACAATCAGATAATCGCCGGTTGAGAAGTTTGGCTCCATGCTTTTACCATCCACCTTAAAGGGCTGGGCAATAAAAGCATATACGAGGTATATAGATACGACGGCCACTATAACGACCTCCAGTATCTCTAGAAGGGAAAGCAAAAATTGCTTCATCGGGGGCAATTCTAATACAATTAAAATTGATGTTCAAGCTTTTTT
>CAZSWG010000034.1:0-5469 GCA_964610795.1 uncultured Candidatus Saccharibacteria bacterium
CCATGCCGGCCATTGCCTATAGGGGGCCGAAGGTGAGTATCAAGACCAGGGTCTTCGCGACCTGTGTCATTCTCGCCATGATTTCCCTCATCGTCTGGTTCTGGTGGATGATCTTCGAACAGATCGTCCCGTCCTAGCCCACCCAAGGAGAAGCAAAGTGCCCACCTCCTCGAGTGGGCACTTGCTTTTATGGGTCTTCGTTTTTACAAAAACTTGTTATAGAGCCATACCCACAACCACCCCATAACAAACCCACTCACAAAACCATATATGGCTCCTATGACGGCTCCAAAGTATGTGAGACTAAACCCTGGATATATTCCAGCCATTACTATCAGAAACTCGGCCGCATATCCGTTCATTGCTGAAAACATCGTCAACACAAACATCACCAAGGCCCATAGTATTCCAAAGGCCAAACCAAATGCTTTAGGACTCATTTCTATATCTATAAAAACAAAACGACCTTTTTATATATTTTACCAAAAAAAACAAACTTCGGCTTACACCGAAGTTCAAGAGGCTTAGGTGTCCGCGGATTACTCCGCGGACACCTCCACCTCCTAGCGCAGGAATTCCCTGACCACCAGAGCCACGGTGAATACCAGGGACACGATCATTGCGACCATGATCAGCCAACGTCCGATCGATTCGCCCGACATGTTCACCCCCTCTGGTTTGGAGAGATAGTGAACCTGTCCATGAGGCCGTGTTTGTAGTCGTGCCGCACCGACCACCCCTCAGCTACGAAGGCCTCCTTGGAGCTCTTGATGAGCTCACCGCTCTTGGTGAGTTGGATGTCCACCGTTACCTCGGTGACTCCCTCCTCGAACGCCTTCTTGCACTTCCTGATCGCCCATCCCAGGCTTACTGGGTCGTAGATCAGGGGCATCTCCGTCAGTCTCTTCATGTTCTGACTCCCCTTTCAGAGTCTTCCTTGTCCAAAATTCAGCGAGCAGCTTTCCCGCATATACAAAAACACTAAAGCCCTTGTTAGTCAAATACTCTAGATATCGAGATAGCGGTTAATGGCTATCATACTGGAGATAACTCCAATTGCGATGCTGATACCAATCTGCCCCAAATAGAGCAAGAAGAACCTTCCCCAGAACCAGGCTACTAGATCAAAACCCGGAACAAAGAGGGATGCATAAGGAGAAATCATATAAATTATGGGGATAGTAACTAAGGTAACCAGTGTGGCGGTTAGAAATCCGTATATGATACCAAGCCCAATAAACGGACCTCTAATAAAGAAGTTTGGCGCTCCAACTAATCTCATAATAGCTACCTCATCTCGGTTAGAGTAAATGCCAAGTAAAATGGTGTTAAAGGCAACTAGTATTGCTACTATCGCCAAGAACAAACCAAGAATTAAACCAGCAAACTCACTAACTCTAATAATGGCGGTTAACCTATCAATCACCGCTTTGTTATCTTCGTTGTAGCTAATCTCGTCTATCATCTCTGCGGAGACCACTTTGTTTAGATATGCGGCAACTACAGGCAGCTGCTCAGTCTGTTGAGTTTTAATATTCAAGGATGCAGACAGTGGGTTATCTCCTAATTCCTCAAGTGCCTGTTGAATTGCCTCTTCTCCCTTGTGGCGCTCTTTAAATTGGTTCAATGCTTCATCTTTGGATATGTAGGCAACCTCCCTAACCTCTGAAGGAAGTTCTTTTTCTACCTGTCCTTTAATTGCAAGGATTTCGTCTTCAGAAACATTTACGTTAAAGAAGATACTTACATCAATTTTTTCTCTAATAGATGTAAGGGCTGCTTCTCCAACCGCTCCGAATATAAAGATCCCCTGGAAAACCGAAAGTACCAAGAGAATCACCATCATGGTTGCAAAGGACAACAACCTCTGGCGCCAAAAGCTTTGAAGAGAGTATTTAATTAACCGATAAATATTAGTAAACATTAGGCCAGCATGTATTTACCCTTCAGAGTGTCTCTAATAATCCTACCACCATCTAAGTGGATGACTCTTTTGCCCAGCCTATCTACCACATCTTTATTGTGAGTCGTTAAAATAACCGTTGTGCCTAATTCATTGATCTGTCCCAAAACTTTAATCACATCTGCAGTATTCAAAGGATCAAGATTTCCCGTTGGCTCATCCGCCACAATCACTTTAGGATGATTAACCATCGCTCTAGCAAGTGCTACCCTTTGTGCCTCTCCTCCCGAGAGCTCACGGATAAAGTTATCTGCCTTATCTGATAAGCCAACCAAATCCAATGCTTCGCGCACCATATCGTCTATGTCCCTTTCTGGTACTCCTGCCACCTCCAATGCAAAAGCCACATTCTCATATGCATTTTTTGTATTTAACAGACGGAAGTCCTGGAAGATGACGCCAACCTGACGACGTAACTCTGGTAACTCCTTTGGTCTTAAAAGACCCACATCATATTCTCCAAAAATCACCCTTCCTTTACTAGGTTTTTCTTCTCCTATTAAAAGACGTACGACCGTAGACTTGCCTGCGCCGGATTTTCCAACAATAGAAACGAACTCCTTTGGTTCTATCTTGAAGGTAATATCACGCAACGCAGCGTACTCTCCCCCACCGTATTCCTTGGAAACGTTTTCGAAATGAATCATAAAGCTCTATTTATCTTTCAATTCTATCTCACCATCTATGAATACATCAAGCTTTCCTTCCAACACACTCTCTACTTGTGAAGTCTCTATATCCGTACGATGGTCCTTCACCATCTTGTATGGATGCAGTACATAAGAGCGAATTTGGCTCCCCCACTCCGGTTTTACTTTAATTTTTAGATCCCCTAACTCCTTGGCTTCCCTTTCTTCCATCAATTTAATAAGTTTCGCTTTCAACAAGTTCATGGCCTTCTCCTTGTTCTGTGCTTGAGATCTTTGAGACTCTGAAGCTGCAGCTAAACCCGTTGGTATGTGCACTATTCTCACAGCCGTCTCTACCTTATTTACATTCTGTCCTCCCGGTCCACTTGAACGCGAGAACTCTAATCTCACATCACTCTCTGGAATTTTGAAATTCTCTGCATCCATTCGAGGTAAATCAGGCAAAACCTCAACTAGGGCAAAAGAAGTGTGTCTCAAACCTTTTGAATCGTATGGAGAAATGCGCACTAACCTATGAACACCCGCTTCTCTTTTCAAAAACCCGTATACATAATCTCCGTTAATCTCGATTGTGTCTGGGGATAAATCACGCACCTGCCACCCTCTCCCTTCAGCATATTTGCGATACATCGACAGCAACATGGATGCCCAATCAATAGCATCATCTCCCCCTACTCCAGGCTGAATAGAGACAACCGCTCCGGATGGATCATATTTACCAGAAAGAAGAGCCTTTATCTCAAGCTTTCTTAAATCTTTCTCGCTCGAGACAAGTTGAAATTCTTCTACAATCTCTCGCAAGAAACCTGCTTCTTTAGTTTTCTCTTCGGCTAAAGCACGATTGCTCTTCCATAGATCTGGATCAGCAATTTCTGCATCTAACTCTTTGAGTCTCTGTCTCTTACCCTCTACGTCAAAGACGCTCGCCTAAGCGGCGAGTTAGCTCTTCTACATTTTCTTGGTTCTCTGCCATGTTTAAAAACTATTTTACCAAACTTATGAATATAAAGTATCGAGGACCGGTGGCCCCCGATACTTGGGAACCACCGATCAGCGGTCAGCCGCTTTCCATTACCTCCACCTTGGCGCTCTGACTCACCTGTCCAGAGAGGGTGCCACAGAGGACACCCACACCCAGGCAAACCAGAAAGGCAGAGATCGCCGCCACGCCCTGCGTAAACGAGTAATACCACAGGGCAAACGCCAGTGGTGCCACCTGCGCCCATCGCATCATCATGCGGAATAACGACATCCGCTTCCGGTGATAGTTGAGATGGACGACTCCGAGGAAGAGCCCCGCACTCAACGTCACGATCGTGACGAAAAGAACGAGTAGCACATACCCGAAGTCAACCCCCTTGAACACACCACCGATGAGGTGACCCACCCACATGACCACGATCGCCAGAGAGAGCATGACGCCCCACATCTGGGACCAATGATCAGTCCTGAGGAACATCCGCAAACGCTGGGGCCAATGATCGGTTCTGAGGAACTTTCGCAAACGCGCGGTCATATAACCTCCTTCCACGCAGTTTTATATAAACCTCTCCAGTTTACTAAGTCAACCTGGAGCCACCTCCGAGATTCGAACTCGGGACCTCTGCTTTACGAAAGCATTGCTCTACCAGCTGAGCTAAGGTGGCTGGCCTCGTACTCACGTATCGTAAGGACCAGGGCGGCCAAAGCCAAGCCCAAATCCCTAAAGGTAATATCATCGAGACCAAAAAATATCAATATAGAAATTAGATTCAAAAAGGCCAATCCAGCGAAAAACCACCTTATCGGTCCTGTTAAAATGAATATTGTAAAAAGAATCAGTGAGATGCTGTGTATCGTCAAGAAGAGGTTCTTATCAAAAAGGATCTCTACAAAATCAGGCACATACCCTATCCAACTATTGGGATTCCTCATTCCCCCAATTCCCGCCCAAAGCATTGGAAAGGCAACGGCTGCGCGCAAAAGCCACAGTTCATATCTCTTTAATATTTGAATTATCTTAGACACCTATAATTTGGCCAATTAAATATCCAATAACATACGCTATGGTAGAGGCAATACCTCCAACAAAAAGCATTTCCAAGCCCCAGAGGACCCAATGCCTATGCATCACCATTGCCCCCAATGTTGCTCCGACCGTAAATAATGCAGTTGCAGTGGTTAACATGGCCCAAGTAAAGTTACCTCCATTTCCCACCACGAATGGTAGAAGTGGAAGTGCGCCCGCAACCACAAAACTACAAAAAGTGAGTACCGCTGGCGTAAATGCGGATTTTACATATTTTTCTCCTGCAGCTTGGGCAACTTCTTTTTCCGAACGAGAGCCCAAGAAATTGCCTGCACCCATAGAAAATCCATCTGCCAAAAGATTAGAAAAACCCAAGATTAAGATAACCCTAGCTGAAAGACCCGCACCCACTGATCCGGCTACCACCGCAAAGGTAGTAACAATGCCGTCGTTGGCACCATAGATAATATCTTTGATATAACGCCCAATAATACTTCTCATTACTCGTGAATAATACCAGATAGAAGAAATACTGTAATGACCCCTAGAAGTATCGCCAACGTATGCCCCATTCCGAACCCTCCCTCGGTATGCTCTCTAAGCTCCGGAATCAAATCCGCAGTTGATATATAGATAAAGGTGCCGGCGGTTATCGCCAAACCATAAGAGATAACCGTCTCTGATATCCAAGGCAAAAAGAGATATGTCACGACGGCTCCCACCAATGTAGCCAACGCCGTCATAAGGTTGAAGAACAATATCTTTATCCGCTTATATCCTTTCTTAATAAAGATCCCAAAATCTCCCATCTCTTGAGGAATTTCGTGAACAAAGACCGCAAAGGTAGT
>CAZSWG010000035.1:0-5167 GCA_964610795.1 uncultured Candidatus Saccharibacteria bacterium
CTTCCACGCTGCCAAGTTTGGCTTTTGTTTGTCCTTCGAACTGAATCTCGCGCAATTTAATCGAGATGACAGCAGTCAGACCTTCAAGTACGTCGTCTCCTGTGAAGTTGTCTTCCTTTTCATTAACGAGATTATTCTTTCGAGCGTAGGAATTGAGACTTCTGGTTAAGGCAGTTTTGAAGCCAGTGACATGAGTGCCACCTTCGGCAGTGTAAATATTATTGGCGAAAGGCAAGAGGCGACAAGAGATGTCGTCTACATATTGGAGGGCCACCTCGACAGTTTCGTAATCATTGCTGCCCGCTTTCTCTTCAACGTAGAAAATATTTTTGTGTATCGGTTTTGAGTGTTCGTTTTCAAATCGCACCAGAGATATGAGTCCGCCTTCGAAGTAGAAAGACATGGAAGGAACATCTAACCCAAGCTCTCGTATGTAAAATACTTCACTGTCTTGGACCTTACTAAGAGCTCTAGCGTCCAAGACACTAATTCTTAAACCCTTTACTAAATAAGCCTGTTGGCGCAGGTGGTTTGCTATACGCTCGAAGTCGAAGTTGGTATCGGGAAAGATGGCGGGATCCGGCTGAAAGGTGATAATGGTGCCGTGGAGTGGAGACTTACCAATTTTTTTAACCGCACTTTTTCTTACACCTCGACTGTATTCCTGGGCATAAATTTCGCCGTCTCGGTGTACCTCGGCCCGACAATAGATAGAGAGGGCGTTGACTACCGAACCGCCGACGCCATGAAGTCCTCCTGATATTTTGTATCCCTCTCCGCCGAATTTAGCACCGGCGTGCAAAGTGGTCATGATTGTCTCAAGAGCGGAAACCTTGGTTTGTTTGTGGGTGTCAACGGGGATGCCCCGGCCATTATCTACCACACGCACGCGATTATTGGGTAGAAGAGTAATCTCTATATCATCGGCGAAGCTGCCCATGGCCTCGTCGCGAGAATTGTCGAAGATCTCCGTGACAAGATGATGAAGACCGTCTGGACCGGTGGTGCCAATGTACATGCCGGGGCGCTTGCGTACTGGCTCAAGGCCCTCTAAAACGGTGATAGATTCGGCACTATAAGTACTTTTTTTCTGGGCTGATTTGACCGATTTCGGCATATATATTTATCTTTATATTCTAGCATAAATAGGCCCTAAAAGAAAGGGGCGTTGTGGAGAAAAGATGGCTCTGTTTAGCGAATTTCGAAGCTCTTGTTTTCTGTAAGTTTGGACGAAATTTTCTGCATAGTCACGTTCACCTCTTTGTCGGTGAGAGTGCGTTTCTGGGACTGAAAGACGAGTCGGAACGCATATGATATTTTGTCTTCTTTCTCAAATTTATCGAAGAGTCCGGAACGAACCAAGAGCTCGCCGGCATTTTCTTGAATAACTTTTTCGATCTCGTCTGGGTCTGTGATACTGGGTACAAAGAGGGCGATATCTCGTGTGACCGCGGGGTATCGTGAAAAGGGCTCGTAACGAAGTGTCCGAGAAAGAGGAAGTTTTTCTTTTCCAATGTTTACTCTCGCCTGGTCGAGAGATATTTCTTTTGCCTCTTCCCCCTCCGCTATTGTCCCGACATGTATCTCTTCTTTATCTCGATGCCAGATTGTGCCAATCTCAAAAATCTTAACTTGATCCAACCCAAGCAAATCTTTATTGTGAATATTTTGTTCCAACGCCTCTTTCAGTCCGTCTGCAAGATTGTCGCGCAAAAACGGCTTGTCTCCCCCGACCTTATTGAGAACCTCCCTTTCACCTTTGTTTCGAAATACTGACATAAAGACTTCCGAATAACCTTTGGAAATGAAATCTTCTCTCAGAAGTTCTGTCTTTAGGAAGTTTTCATTTATTTTTGGCTTTTTAAAAAATAGAGGCAGTTCCGCTGTCGGAATCTTGTCGTATCCTATGATGCGAGCAATCTCCTCGATCAGGTCTTCCGGGATCGATATGTCAAGCCGCTCAAAAGGGACGCTGACGGTAAATACTCCACTTCTTTCTCTAAATGCCAAATCAAGGCGTTTGAAAGTGTCTCTGATTTGGCTATCTCTTAATTCTGTACCCAACACGGCATTAACATGGTCGACAGAAACTGCGGTTTCCCTTTTTTCTTGCACTGTTGGATAAGCATCCGAGAAACCAATCACTTGGCCTCCCGCCATTTTCTTTATTAAAGTGATAAACGCTTGCATGGCGTAGGTTGCTAGTGTAGGCGGTAAAATCTGCTCGAACCTCTTTGAAGCATCACTTTGAAGTTGGAGTGCTTGGGCTGTTTTCCGAAGAGAGGGTCCGTCAAAGGTGGCTGCTTCCAGGATAAGATTAGTAGTGGTGTTGTCCACTCGGGCATAATGGCCACCTTTGATACCAGCAATACCTAGAGGCCTATCGTCATGACCATCTGCTACGAGTACGGTCGAATCGGTCAGGACGTATTCTTTGCTATCGAGAGTCAGCACCTTTTCGTTCTCGTGTGCCTTGCGCACTAAGATTTTGTATTTGCCTTTTTGTGCTACGAGTTTGTCGGCGTCGAAAGCGTGCAGTGGTTGGCCGATATCGAACATCACAAAGTTGGCCGCATCCACGATATTGTTTATAGGCTTCTGACCGATGGATGTTAATCGCTTAGCGAGCCACTCCGGTGATGGGCCAACCTTAACTCCCCGCACATATCCCGCAATATAGCGAGAACACAAATGACTTTCCTCCACCTTGATCGAAACCGAGTCTGTCTCAGGTTCCAGCGAAATAGACGCACGAAGAGGATCGTTCTTCATCGGTAGTCCGATGATCGCGGAAAGTTCCTTAGCGATACCGCGGTGCGAGAGGCAGTCATGACCCCGGTTTGGTGTCACCTTTACATTCAAGATGTCGTCATTATCTTTTTTTTCAATATCCTCCACTTCGAATGCGTGAAATGTCAAAGCGTTACTGATGCTCTCCGCATTAGGTAGCGGATGATCAAAAAATTCTTGGACCCATGCTCTTGAGACTTTCATACTAGAATTGATTGATAAATCGTAAATCGCCAGAGTGCATCAAGCGTACGTCATCAATGCCCCATTTGAGCATGGCTATACGATCAAGTCCGGGACCAAAGGCCCAACCCTGATATTTTTTCGAATCCAAACCACTATTCTCGAGAACTTGAGGGTGAATCATACCAGCCCCTCCAACCTCAATCCATTTATCACGAAGTTGTTTTATCACATTAGTGCCTGTCAGGCGCATATCCACTTCTATACTCGGTTCAGTAAAGGGGAAGAAACTGGGGCGAAAGCTTACTTCGACATCACCTTTGAATATTTTACTAAAGAATTTTTCAAAAGTTCCTTTCAAGTGTGCCAGGGTTATATCTTCGCCGAGAGCGAGACCTTCAATCTGGAAGAATTCTGCCTCGTGCGTCATATCTGTCGCCTCGTTACGGAAACACTTGCCGGGTGCAATTATTCGGTAGGGTGGCATGATCCCCTTCTTGACTTGCTCAGTCATGTATCTAATTTGCAGACCAGAGGTATGGGTACGAAGCACGTATCCTGGCTCGTCTTTAAGAAAAAAAGTGTCTTGCATGTCACGCGCGGGATGGTCCTTGGGGAAATTGAGCGCGTCAAAGTTATACCACTCACTCTCTAGAAGCGGTCCTTCTACAAGAGTGAAACCCATTTGAAGAAAGATAAGATTAGCTTCACGTATTAAGGAAGAAATGGGATGAAGATGGCCTCGGGGTTCGTGTATAAGCATTGGATCAGTTAGTATTATTGGCCTTTTGTTAATTCAGAAAATAATTTCATCAGTCTCCGCGTGTTTTTCCCCACCACTCCACCGCTAACTATCTTCTCATCTATTTTGACAATGGGTACGATATCTTTAAATGAGGATGTAATAAAGATTTCGTCCGCTTTCATCAATTCTGGCACTGCGATATTCCTCTCCTCTATTTTAAAATGTTTTTTGGCTGTATCGAGCACCGCTCTCCGAGTGATCCCGAGCAGCACGTTGTCTTTGGGAGTTATCAAAATATCGTCGAGAAACATAAAAATATTACTGGTGGCACATTCTAAAACTTTTCCATTTGAAACAAAAAGAATTTCTACCGCTTTGGCTTTCTTGCGTTTAGGTTGAAGTTTGACTGCGGTTATGTAATGTGTGGTTTTAGCTTCTGGCATGAAACGAAGATGATCTTCCGTTATGAGTTTTCCTCCTTTCTCGTATAAATGTTTGGGGAGAGGACTCCATTTTTCAGCTAAAATAAAAAAAGTGGGCTTGCGAATACTGCATTCGATACCATTTATCGTTTGACCACCAGAGAGAATGAGGCGCAGATTGGTGCGAGTGAATTTGTTCTTTTTAATCAATGCTTCAATTATTTTTGTAATTTCTGTGTCAGTTAGTGGAATCTTCAGACCGAGTCGCAATGATGATTTTCTAAAGCGGTCAAGGTGTAGAGGAAGATAAAATGGTTTTTTATTATGTGTTGTGATACCATCATATACTGCATATCCTCGCAAAAGTCCTATGTCGTTGCTACTGACAAAAAGTTTGTCCGAAGTGGCTATCTTTCCATTGATATAACAGTATATTTTGCTTGATTTCATTAAGGCAATTGTATGGTATAGTCATTCAAATCGCAAATGGCCGAGATCCAAACACTTATTCTTTATGGCTCTCTCTTCATCTCCCTTTTCTTTGAGGTCTTTCTTCTAATCACCTATCTTGAAGTGCGAGAAGAGTTGAACCGAGAAGAGAGCTACCTTGGTAAGGATATCCAGAAGTTCCCAACTGTGACTATCATCGTGCCTTGTTTCAATGAGGAGCGCACTGTCGATAACACCATTCGTTCGCTGCTCAATTTGGACTATCCGAAAGAGAAACTTTCTATCATCATCGTTGATGACGGTTCAACCGACGGGACAGGCCGAGCGCTTCTCCGATTTGAGAGCCATCCTCAAGTCAGCGTCTTATCGAAAGAGAACGGTGGTAAACACACAGCACTTAATCTTGGTCTGGAGACAGTCGAGAGTGAGCTAGTGGGATGTCTCGATGCAGACTCATTTGTTAATTCTGACGCTCTGAGAAAGATCGTACCGTTTTTTCAAGACACGAGTATCATGGCTGTCACTCCTTCGATTAAAGTATTCGAGCCCAAAAGTGTCTTGCAATATCTCCAGAAAA
>CAZSWG010000036.1:0-522 GCA_964610795.1 uncultured Candidatus Saccharibacteria bacterium
TATGCCTTACCTCTTGGTTAATAGCCGAACTATTATTTAGATCCTAGGTTCTAGAGCTACAGACCGTAGAAGAAAATTAGGAATACTATAGCGTACAAATATAGGTACGAAAAACTCCACAAGAATCTTCCAAGGCTACTATTTTCTACTTTGGATTTTAGGTTTACGTTTCTAAAAATTACGAATCTTAATATTAGAAAGAGTCCACCTAGGATTAGGGAATACACGTCGATTAGTCTGCCGATTATGGATTGTTCCGTGAACGCAAGAAATGCCCAGGCAATCAGGAAGAATGCAATAGCGTAAAATAATCTACTCAATCTACCAGAGCTTTTTGTGGTTCTTACACTAAATCCGTCAAAGTCAAAAAAAGTTCTAAAACTCATAACTCCTTTATAGTATCACGAAACAGGTTCTAACATCGTCCACTAGGGGTTCACGTTTCAAGCATTAATCCAACGAAATAGGTTCTAACGTCGTCTATTAGGGGGAGCTCGTTAATAGGTTTTGGTGCGCTTACGC
>CAZSWG010000036.1:532-5085 GCA_964610795.1 uncultured Candidatus Saccharibacteria bacterium
ACGAAGTTTTTCAAAACAGGTTCTAACATCGTCCACTACCCGTATTCACTTCTAGCATCAAAGCCATGAAATAGGTTCTAACGTCGTCTATTAGGGGGAGCCAGGTCGTGCTAGTTAGAGTATGGGAGGCGTTGATAATAATTCAACAGCATAAGTACTTATCGGATTGTTTTGTACCACTCTACAAATCCGTGCCAAGCATCTGGTCTATTTTTGTAGCGTGCCACAATAGCCTCCGTGCCCTGTTCAAAAACCTCAGCTATAGTTTTGCCATTATCAGAGTCAAGTGTGATTACAGCCATGTTCGGAGATTTTGCGTTCTTACCACGCGCCTCGTGAATTATTTGACCATCAATGTTATTTGTAAAAACCTTTGTTAAACTGCCGTCTGTATAGGCAAGATATTGATGAAGAGTTATCCGCCTATCCTCAACACCATCCATTAGCCTCAGAAAGTCCTCTGGGGTAAACCAATGATTTATTGATTTCATATATGCACCAGGGAAGCCCTTAAGTGCCCTGATATTCCAGCTATCATCACTTACTACGACTGGCATATTAAGTTTTTCGAAAGCACGTTGAGCTTTGTCTCGGATAATTAATTCCGGATTCTCACCTTGGATTTCGTTAATATCCAAGGCAACTGCCTTAACGGTTATACCCGCCTCGGCGCAAACTGTTTGTGCAATTTGTATCTTCTCTTGATTGTTTGTGACAAAATAAACGATCCTCATAACTTAATTGTATATTAAGACAAGCTCTAACATCATTCACTACCCGTCTGTGCTTCAAATATCAAAGCCCCGAAATAGGTTCTAACGTCCTCCAGTAGGGGGAGAAGAATCAATAATCTAGAAAAGAGTCATCTGCGTAACAATATGCCCATTTTTCATCTGGTTCAGCAGATATAACTACTGGGTGTGCAGTTTTTTTGTTGTGTCCACTAGTATGCTGATTTGGAGAGTCGTCACAGCAAAGTGTCACACCACACGTCTGACACGTCCTAAGATGTACCCAAGTATCTCCAGTCTTGACACACTCTTCACACTCATTCCCCGCAGGATATTTAACTTTGAAATTATCTAAATGGCTACAATCCATGTCCATATGCTTACATATTAACCAATAAAATCAAAATATCACCTATCAATTGTCTCCTTGTCAATATCCAATCCAGAATTCTAAACCTATCCAAGAAGGGAGCAAGTTAATAGGTTTTGATATACTTGGGAATATGAAAACCACAATTACAGGACGGATAAACGCAAAAGCACTTGAGTTGCTCGAACAGCATCCAGAGGGTCTACGCTGGTCGGAACTGCTCTCGAAGATTAAGGAGTCAGATCGTACCTTTCATCCAAAAACGGTTAACGGATGTGTCTGGAAACTTGTCGAAAAGTTGCCCGACAAAGTTTACAAACCATCTAAAGGGCTTTTTCGTTTGTTGAAGTATAAATCCTATCGTAGAGATTGAAGGTTTGAACTTCGTACAACGGGGAGAGCCAACAGGTGTTTTTATGTATATAATCTAGTGGATGAACAATAAACGTATTTTAGCGTGGATAATAATCTCCATATTGGGTGCAGCGATGTTTTACTTGGCTCTCAGCTATTCCCCAAATAATGGTGGGGATGATCAGATTGTCTGTACTCAAGAAGCAAAACTTTGCCCCGATGGCTCGTATGTTGGACGCACTGGTCCTAACTGCGAATTTACTACTTGCCCAAACGTTTACGGCATTCTCCCATACAACTCTGGTATTTATGGTGTTGTGACTTTAGGACCAACATGTCCCGTAGAGCGTATTCCACCTGACCCGAACTGTGCTGATAAACCATATAAAACAAATATTAGAATATTTCACATCAATAACCTAAATAGCATTTTCCTCTCTATTGATAGCGATGAAGATGGAACATTTTCTGCATCCTTACCGCCGGGTGAATATTTCATCGAAGCAGGTAAGGATAACAATCTCGGACTACCGATTTGCAACACTTCCCAGGTCACTGTTGATCCAGATTCTTTTGCTTCAATAACTATTTCTTGTGATACGGGAATACGATAGAGGTTCTAATATCGTCCAGGGGGACAGGAAGATACGGCCAGACCGTATGATGTGTGGTAGAATTCCGACATGGCAAAAAGAGATAAGGGGATTGTGAATTATAAGAAGTCACATTCCCATAAAACTAAGAAGCGATTGGAGATAAAGCGGCTTATGCTTGAAGCCAAGGCGAAAAAGAGGAGAGGTAGATAGGCTTTTGGGGCATCTGTAATTACTTGTGGGTTGTGATAGGATTTTAATGTGAGCAAGCGCACCTCTATTTTATTGGGAGTTATAGCGATTTTAGTCGTGGGTTTTCTTGGTGTTAGATTTTTTTCTGGTCCACAGGATACTTGGATATGTCAGGATGGAGAGTGGATCAAACATGGCAATCCATCTGTTCCTATACCTAGGGAGACATGCGACGAAGACAATGAGGACAAGGTTGTAGGACAAGGAGTTATGTCCGTAAAAATATTCTTGAGCGATTCTCAATTTGTAGGAGAACCTTATTTTGATTGTGCGCGTACCGCTGCAGTTGAAAGATGGGTTCCTAAAACATTAGGAGTAGCCAGAGGGAGTCTGGAGGCTCTCTTGCAAGGAGCAACTCAGGGAGAAATTGATAGAGGACTTTTCTCCAACATAAATTCAGGGGTACAAATTCAAAGATTAGTTATTAAAGATGGAGTAGCAGAAGTTGATTTTAATGAGCAATTAGAATTTCAGGTTGGGGGATCCTGTATGGTAACGGCAATCAGAGCCCAAATAACAGATACACTAAAGCAATTTCCAACGGTGAATAGCGTGGTTATTTCAATTAATGGCCGAACAGAAGACATTCTCCAGCCCTAGTTTATTGATGGAGATATCTATTTATAGCGTTAAACCTGGCGAGCAGATTGTATGGCCGACTTGTGATAGAATCAGGCTGTAGGCTGTGATAATAGAAAATTTTAATCAAATCGCGAAAACGGAAGAACGCAAGTTGGCGCTTGAGATAATCGATGCCGGACTGGAGGCTATAGATACAAAAAAAGTCATTCGAGACACGGTAAGAAGGGAGGGAGACACTCTATATATTGGAAGCGATGCATATTTGCTCAATGACATTGAGAGATTGTTTGTGGTTGGCGTGGGGAAATGCTCTTTGGCTGCCGGTGAAGCCCTGGAGGAGATACTGGGAGATTTGATAACAGGTGGAATTGTGATTGATGTTAGAGAAGGAAAGCTTAATAAAATCCAAGCAATAGCTGGTGATCACCCATTTCCGTCGGAGAAAAATGTAAATGCAACTAAGGGGATTATAGAGCTTCTAAATAGGGTAACTGGAAAAGACCTTGTCATATTCATAGTGTCCGGTGGTGGTTCCACACTTTTGTGTTATCCCGAAGCCATGACATGTATTGATGAGACAGAAATTTTAAAATATCTATACCTTGCAGGGGTGGGGATTCGAGATATTAATACTGTACGTAAGCATCTATCAACCGCTCGGGGTGGGTATCTTGCTAAACATGTATATCCTGCAAGAGCCATTTCGCTGATTTTTTCTGATGTTCCAGGTGATGACTTGAGATTTGTGGCCTCCGGCCCAACGATAAAAGACACCACAACGATAGAGGATGCAAAAAGGATTTTGTTGGAATCCAAGTTAGAAGAGAAAATCGGCATTAAGAAGCTCAATCTTGTGGAAACACCTAAGGAAGATAAATACTTTGAAAATATTAAGAATATCTTGGTTGTATCTAATAAAATTGCCCTAGAGGCAATGGCAAATAAGGCGAGAAGCGAGGGATTTAATGCAGAGATTATAACAGCAGCCTTTGAGGGAGATGCTAGAGATACAGCAAGGGGTGTGGTTGAGAGGATACACAGCGCACCAGCAAAAACCGTACATTTATATGGGGGAGAATCTACCGTGATGGTAAGACACATAGGAAAAGGGGGGAGAAATTTGGAATTGGCCCTCGTTGCCCTCGAGACCGTTGGAGAAGGAGAGTTGGTTATATCTTTCGCTTCTGATGGGAGAGATAACACGGACTTTGCCGGAGCGATTAGTGATATGATTACTAAAGTATCAGCAGATAAGTTGGGATTGAGTGCCGAAGGATGTGTCGATGCCAATTGCTCGTATGATTTTTTTGAGAAAACGGGTGATTTTATAAGAACGGGTAACACAGGTAGAAATGTGTCAGATTTTATTGTGGCCATTAAATCATGAAGATACTAAATAAAAGTAAGGCATTAATTCTTTGGTTTAAGGAGGTTGGTATAAAAGACATAGCACTCGTCGGCGGTAAGAACGCTGCCCTCGGAGAAATGTTCAGGAATTTAACGCGCGTGGGAGTAAATGTTCCTAATGGTTTTGCGGTTACAGCCTACGCTTATAAATATTTTCTAAAGAGTTCTGGTATAGAAAAAGAAATAGCTAGTATTTTAAAGGGTCTCAACACTCACAATATTAAAGATCTCCAAGCGGCTGGCCGTGCTATTAGGAGTTTGGTT
>CAZSWG010000037.1:0-5071 GCA_964610795.1 uncultured Candidatus Saccharibacteria bacterium
GTAGAATAGCGCATTTGCACTGCGCAGATAGGAGTTCGATTCTCCTCAGGTCCACAATTTTTACGTCTCGGGAGGAATATTATCCTTTGTATAGTCTTTATCGGAAACAATCTCTTTAAATTGTTTCTCTTGTAGTTTTTCTTCTTTTTGTGCTGTTTTAAAAGCTCTACGCATTATGGCCAATACCCTGTGACCAAAAAGATAATGGATCATGAGGCCAAATAATATTATCAACAATAAAGTTGAAACTCCGGTAAGCCCTATGTTGTTCTTAATAAATCCAAGGATAGAAGTAACTTCTACATCCATAGATTCATCTCTAACGTTCCCCGCCTTATCAAAAGCACGCACTATAACGCGGGTGTTGTCCGACAATTTGGTGGGGAGTTGATAAGGACTTTCCGCCCTAACGTAAACGGGAGAGATGTTGGGATCTTCACTTTTATTGATAGCGCTTACTTCGTAGTGATCTATTCCCGAGAGGCTGTCCGTTGTGATGAATGATATGAAAGCGCGGCTCAATATTACAGCCGTGGGAATCAGTTCGTAGGTAGGTTTAAACTCAACCGGTGGAATAGTGTCTATCTTTATAAGGTAATGAGTAGTTCCTCCCCATATATTCCCCTTCAGAGCTTTGATATGAAAATAGTTCAGACCGTCTTTTGCATTTTCAAAACCAAATCTAGTTTCTTCAGTATCGGAAGTGTTATCTGGAATAGTGAATGGCTTATCGTCTAGCTCATAACTGAAACTCGTAACTCCCGGATCTTTTTCCCATAGAAGAATCGGATTTTTGTTGTTATACCACCGACTAGAAAGAGGATGGGTTTCAGAAAATACCCTTGGGCCCTCCGGCGCTCCAGGTAGAACGGTATAAAATCCTGTATCAAAAGTTGCATCAACCGTACTACCCGAACCGTCGTTAGCGAGTACTCGCGAAGATGGATCTATCGTCACTCTAGTATCACCGGGAGCTACGGCTTTGAAAGTTATGCTTGTTATAAGGCCACTTTCGGTATTAACCCCATTGGGTATAACCCCCACTAATTTCATGGTTCCTAATGCATTTACATAACTTGGGGGATCAATCCAAACACCAATGATTGATTTATCTCCTGATGGTTTAACTATTTCTATTTTTTCTGGATCAAATCTAAGATTCAACTCTACCGTATTAATACTCTCTCCTTGGGTATCTATAATAACCAAAACCTCAAATGTTGATCCTTCAACAAAGGAGCCTACGCGTGGAGAGAAAAAGATGCTCGCCTTCTCAAAAGAGCCATTATCTCCGACTTGAGCGAAGATAGTTTGTGGGAAAAGAAAAACATTGGCGGTAAGGGCCAATATCAGAAGAATTTTGATTCTCACCATTGACTGAATTATATCAAACAAACACGCAGCATGGTTCATAAGCTATATTCTTGGCCCTTCAGACAAATACGACATTGTGGTTTATAATTTTTTCTATGAAGAAATCTGGGTATCTATTGGGGGGTCTAGTGAGTGCGGCGGGCGTTTTTGTATACGTATCTGCCATAGCCTGGTTAATGTTCAATGGGTCCGAAATTTTTGGAGAGGAGGATGATAGCTTTCTAATTCCCCTCTTTCTACTATTACTTCTCGTGGTATCAGCGGCTGTAACAGGTCTCTTGGTTTTTGGAAAACCCATTAGTCTTTATCTGGATAATCACAAAAAAGAGGCTTTCTCCCTCCTTTTCGCTACGTTGTTTTATCTCGTCCTCTTTGCTATTGGATTAGCAATTGTGCTATCACTGCGATAGCAAAGGGAGGGGTGGCAGAGTGGTTTAACGCGCCGGTTTCGAAAACCGGTTCCCGCAAGGGAAGCGTGGGTTCGAATCCCACCCCCTCCGCCAGTTGGGGATATCAGTCCTAAAGAAGTGAAACTATCATCTTAGCTATTTTGTTGGAATCGTGGCGGATTAGATTACGTCGCAACAAGTCTCCCTTAACAGAGTTGGCTATTTGCCTGCTTAGTAAATCTGCTCCTATAAATTTCGGTTTGGGCAATCGATACTCTGCCTTAACTGGATATTCATTTTCTTCAGCGTATCTACGTATTAGTGCCGGATTAGGAGCTTTATTGTTATAAATAACAAAGTCCACAGCGCTACCCATGTACGATTCTAGGTTACTTACAAAATCCTTCACCCCAAAACCGCTCGTATGCTGCTGTTTGGTCATTAGATTACAAACATACACCTTTTTTGCACGACTCATCCTCATGGCTTCTGGAATTCCCTTAACCAAAAAGTTGGGCACTATACTTTGATAGAAATCTCCCGGAGCAATGACTATGACGTCTGCTTGCTTAATAGCCTGTATTGCTTTGGGGTTTGCTTTAGCCTTTGGCTCCAATGTTAATTTCTTAAGATTACTTAGGTTGGCGAATTCTATAGTATGCTCTCCTCTAATAACTTTCCCGTTAGAAAAATAAGCAATTAAATTTGTATTCGTTAGGGTTACTGGGATGACTTTCCCCTCAATTCTCAGAATTTCTGATGCCGCTTCTATTGCTTTATCAAAACTACCACTAGATTTTTCGAGTGCTGAGAGTAAAAGGTTGCCAAAGTTATGTCCACGTAGTTTACCTTCGGTAAAACGATAATTTATTAATTCCCGCATAACCCTGTCCGAGCTGGAGAGAGCTACTAGGCATTGTCTTATGTCTCCAGGAGGTAATACTCCCAGTTCATCTCTTAAAATCCCACTAGATCCACCATTGTCTGCCATAGAAACAATGGCGCATAGCTCAACGGGGTACTTTTTTAAACCCATCAGGAGGGTAAAGTTTCCCGTTCCTCCACCTATAACCACTACTTTCTTCTTTTTCTGTGTTTTTTTCATGGTTATGTTGTCAGAAAAGATTGAGGGGCTTGTAACTTCCTACTTTGAAATTACGTTACTAAGTTAATTATCTTGTCTTGAACGTAAATTGTTTTTCTAGGCTTTCTACCAGACAGGGCACTGATTACTTTTAGTTCTCCTAGGGCAATTTTCTCTGCCTGCTGCTGTGTAAGTCCCCTTTTAACCGTAACTGCGCCGCGTAATTTACCATTGACCTGCAATATTAGATTCACCTTGTCTGATTTTAATCCCTGCTCCGTATATTTTGGCCAAGACTGTTGGTGAACAGAATATTCGTTTCCCAACTTTTCCCATAACTCTTCTGTGATAAATGGAGCAATGGGAGCAAGAAGCATTAAAAAGGTTTCAAAATCTTTTTTGCTCACCGTATCTTCACTTTCAAACTTATTCATGATCACCATCAACTCGGCAATGGCTGTATTGTATTTGAGTTCCTGCATACCATCTGTAATGCGCTTAATGGATTTGTGCATCCAAGATGTAACTTCCTTTGCTTCTTCTAACCGATGAGCCTTTTCTCCAAACTTCCAAACACGCTCAAGAAATCTAACTGCTCCCATTAACCCACTGTCTTGCCATTCACCTCCTTCGTATAAAGGAGAGATAAACTGCAGATATAAACGGATTGCATCAGCACCAAATTTACCTATGTAATTATCTGGATCAATAACATTCCCTTTTGACTTTGACATCTTTGCTCCCTTGAGGGTGATCAGACCATTGAGGCGCAATCGCGTAAACGGCTCTTCAAAATCTACTAACTTCATATCCTTGAATGCCATGGTTATAAATCGCGCATAAAGTAGATGTAATACTGCGTGCTCTACTCCACCTATATAAGAGTTGACTGGAAGCCATTTTTTTACTCTTTGGTTACTAAATGCTGCTGTTTTATTATCGACATCTGGGTATCTTAAAAAATACCAAGATGAATCAAGGAATGTATCGGATACATCTGTCTCACGGCGAGCCTTACCCTTACACTTAGGGCATTTGGTTTCGTAGAATGCCTTGGATGACGCTAACGGTGCTTCTCCTGTGCCCCTCGGTCTGAAATCTTTTAGGTCCGGCAAAAGAACGGGTAAATCCTCTTCTGGAACTGATTGCCACTCACACTTCTCGCAGTAGATCATAGGAATCGGAGGACCCCAATATCTTTGACGAGAGATTAACCAATCACGCAAGTGATATTGAACCTTCTTCTTGCCTCCTATCTGTTTTACAATTTTGTCTCTATCAACAAGTCTTGTCTCAACTATCGGAAGTTTGAATTTCTTAGCAAATTCTCCATCTCTTTGATCGCGATCTGGAACCGCCATTATGGCGCCGGTGCCATAGGACGAAAGCACATAGTCGGCGATCCAAACTGGGATCTCCTTTTTCGTAGCAGGATTAATAGCTTTTATTCCTCTTAACTCAACTCCTGACTTTGATTTGTTGTCTGCAATTCTTTCATTCTCCGTCTTTCTTTTAGCTTTCTTAATATAACCTTCAACCTCTTCCCAGTTTGTTATCTTTTCTTTTATCTTTTGTATTAATTCATGCTCTGGTGCCAAAACCATATAAGTTGCTCCGTAGATGGTATCGGGACGAGTTGTAAATACTTTAATTTCAAACTTGCTACTTTTGATATCAAATACGAGCTCTGCTCCCTCTGATCTCCCAATCCAATTGCGTTGAGCAGTCTTTATATGCTCGGGCCAATCTAGGTTGTCTAGATTTTTAAGCAGCTTGTCAGCATATTTGGTAATACGGAAAAACCATTGCTCAAGTTCTTTTTTAGTAACTTCTGTTCCACATCTCTCACATTGACCATTAATGACTTGTTCGTCTGCAAGAACAGTTATACAGGAGGGACACCAATTAACATTTGTTTTGGCTCTATACGCCAAACCGTTCTCCCACATTTTCGTGAAGATCCACTGTGTCCATTGGTAATAGTTAGGATCGTACGTTTCTAATTTCTCTTTCCAAGAAAATCCATTACCAATATATGCAAGCTGTCTGTAAAAATTCTTTTCTGATTCTTTTGCGTGTTCTTTGGGGTGTTTTCCTGCCTTTAGGGCATAGTTTTCCGAGTGAATTCCAAATCCATCCAATCCTATTGGCTCAAGAACATCGTAGCCATGCATGCGCATAAAACGGCCGTAAACATCTACCCCGCTAAAGGTCCTCACGCTTC
>CAZSWG010000038.1:0-4999 GCA_964610795.1 uncultured Candidatus Saccharibacteria bacterium
ATTAAGAAAAAATCTCTAATGGGGCGCATGCGCGCTCCTATCTGAAAATGTTCTGAAGAGTTAGCTAAGGCCACGCCGGCTAGAAATCCTCCTACCTCTATCGAAAGGCCAGCGAGTTCAGTTAAACTCGCCACCCCCAATACCCAAGCAATGCTAAACAAATAGAGCATCTCCTGAGAGCGCCCTACTCTGTCTAAAAGTTTTGGCAAAAAGCGGGAGCCTACAAAAGTGGCTGCCACTAAAACTGCTCCCTTTACTAAGGTCAGAGCAAAGCCGACAGGAGACCCCCCATTCCCTTCTAGCCCAGCAAGTACAACCAAAACCAATATGGCCACAAAATCCTGGAGAAGCAAAAATCCCACTACAATTCTTCCATAAAGACTGGTTAGCTCCCTCTTTTCGGATAGTAGTTTGACCACAATAATGGTCGATGAGAAGGTCAGCGCTATAGATATATAGACGGCCGGAATGGTAGCAAACCCAAGTAGTTTAATAATGAAATATCCAATGCCAAAGGTGAAAAGGATCTGCCCCAACCCAGTAACTAAGGCGGGTAGTCCTACATTTTTTAAATCTTTGAAATCCAACTCCAACCCCACCAAGAAAAGCAGCAACGCTACTCCTATAGGAGCCAATCCATCAATAAGCTCCACTCCGCCAACTTCCGGGTTAGCCAAGAAGCCAACCGCTAATCCAGCAAAAATAAAACCTATGATCGGGGGTTGGCGCAGAAGATGGGCCACAAATCCAAAAATTGCGGCCAAAACCAAGGCAATGGTAATTTCTGTAAATAATGGCATCTAATCCTTATGCTTCGTATACTTCGTCTCCTGCTCGAACCTTATCTTTTACCTTCACTCCAACCTCTTTGCCCTTCTTAGCTTCATCAACGCTTTTATGGTCGAACTGCATTGAATCGAGCGCTTGATCAAAGTCCGTAGTAGCACCCTTAAATTGAACCTTATCTCCAGCCTTCACAGATTTGCTGAATTTCACTACCGCTACTCCCAAATCACCGTAGTAGTGTACTACCTCTCCGATTAATTTGTTTTTTACCATGTCTTAATTGGATATATTGCGACCTTTAATCAATGTCCACTACCTTTAGTGTATCATTGGTTACTTTATCTTTTTTAATTACCTCTATAAGCTTCTCTACTAAAATTTTGGGGTCGCTCTCAAATATAATTTTGTCCTTCATCTCATCTGCTCTATACGATTTCTCAACAATTGCCTTAATAAGCTCATCTGTGTCCCAAGAGCCCTCCAAAATCCCCAATGGTTTTTTGTCTTCAAAGGCAATCGTGAATTCATTGATGGTGCCCATTCTTCCGCAACCACTAATTACAGCATCGGCGGCACGCGTCAAAATCAAATTGCGCCCAGAATAACCAAAGCCGGTATACACAATAACGTCTCTGTAATCCAATGGTAGGCCATAGTATTCAATATGCTCTCTTTCTGTGTGTGCTGGAGAAAATCCAACCACCACCCCTCCAGCATCCTTTGCTCCCTTAGCTGCAAAATATGGAAAGCCTGTGGTTGCTCCTTCTACAAGAATACAATTGTGGCGCGCTACCTCCTTTCCAAGGTTATAGGCAACTTCAAAAGACTTCTCGCCACAGTGCGCGGTGTCAGCGGCACCAGATACACAGATTTTAAACCTTGGAGCATCTCCTAGTGTCATATAGCAAGTATAATCTACAACTCTATACTCTCGCCAATTTGAGGAATCATTGCTTCTATTGCTAGATTATCCGTGATCGCCGATTTCAGAATTTCCATTTGATCCTCTTCCCCTTGGACTATAAATACTTTCTTTAGCGTATCCTTCGTGGGGCGCAACCAATTTAGCAAATGAAGCTGGTCGGCATGGGAGCTATACCCTCCAATAGCCTTTATTTGAGCCCGCACTGGTACCTTTTCACCCATTATGGTCACGTTCCTTGCCCCATCCAAAATAATTCGTCCCAATGAGCCTTTTGCTTGAAAACCAACAATTAAAAGGGTGTTCTTCTCGCTTCTCAAATAATGTGCTTCGTGTCTTACAACCCTTCCTCCATTAGACATGCCGCTACCGGCAATAATTATTTTAGATTCCTTGTTGTGCACAATTTTTTTTGAATCTTCTGTCTTCAAAACAAACTGTAACCCAGGGAAATGAAAGATAGCGTCTTCTTTTTTAAATAAATCTAGAGATTCTTGATCTATGTATTCTGCGTTATTCAAATACTTTTGATATATTCCCGTTAATCTAATAGCTAGTGGGCTATCTAAAAACACTGGAATATTTGGAATGCGCCCCGCCTCTACTAAACCATTCAATTCATAAAGTAATTCTTGGGTGCGCTCCATAGCAAAGGCTGGGATAACCATAGTGCCACCTCTTTTAATTGTTTCTTCAATTGTGTCTTCTAATATGTGCCTACGTTCCACCTGGTCTTCGTGCAACCGCCCTCCATATGCAGATTCGATTAACGCATAATCTGCTCCTTCAATTTTTTCTGGGTCTTTTATGAGTGGGGCGGGAGTATTTCCAATATCTCCCGAGAATAAAATCTTTTTACCCTCAGCTTCTATTAATATAGAAGCTGATCCTAAAATGTGTCCAGCATCAAAAAAAGTAATTTTTAAATCCTTGAATAAGATTTCTTTGTGATAACCATTTGTCTTCCACAAACCCATAAGCCCATCAACATCCTCATCTCTATATAGGGCTTCTTTGCCCATACTAGCGGCTTCTCTAGATAAAAGATCTTGAGAATCTTTTAATAATTCCTCTGCAAATTCCTTAGTGGGCTCTGTTGAAAACACTTTTCCCCTAAAACCCATTTTGTATAACCTTGGAGCCCTACCAACATGATCTATGTGCGCGTGAGTAATAAGAAGGGCGTCTATTGAATACGGAGCGTATGGAAAATCTGCATAGTTCTCCTCTTCTCCAACCCTACTTCCCTGACGCAAACCACAGTCAATTAAAACCCTGCTCTCTGTTGTTTCGAGAAGATAATTGGCACCCGTAACGGATTTGGCTCCTCCTGCAAAAGTGAGTTTCATATCTTAAGTAGTTCCTTAACCACCCCCACATCTGACCAGGGAATACGCTTCCCTTTAGCTACTCTAATATAAGGTTCGCTTCCCTTGCCACTAATAACAACGGCATCCCCTTTCTTGGCCAAATTTAGAGCCTCTCCAATAGCCTGTCTTCTGTCTATAATCTTCCTTACTTTTCCCCTATCTTTAATACCAGTTTCAATCTCTTCCAAGATTTGTGCGGGCTCTTCGTCCACTGGATCTTCGTCAGTTAGGATGATTTCTCGGCAATAGCGCTCGGCAATTTCACCCATTTTGGGCCGCTTCCACCTATCTCTTCCCCCCAGAGGACCTACCGCGCCCATTGACCCCAGGACCCCAATAATGTCTCCTGGAAACATTTTTTTCACACTTGCATAAACCGCCTCTAGTGAATCTGGAGTATGAGCATAGTCCACTATCACCCCAAACGGATTCTCTTGTACTACCTCCATCCTTCCCGGAACACCAACGAATTCTCTAAATGCTTTCTCTATATCCTCTTCGCCGACTCCCAGGTGGCGCAGAATGGCTTCTGCAATCCCTGCATTTTGCAGATTGAACTCTCCACGCATTTTAAGTTCTTTATTGGTCTTTGTTGTTAGGACTACACTCTCTCTATCTACCGCACGTATAAAATAATCAGCATTATCATCATCCTGGTTCACAAAAAACTTTACATCTCTCTTAGACGAGTGTTTTTCTGTATCTTTGAAAAATTTAAGTTTGGCATTGCGATAATTTTCAAATCCTCCGTGGGACTCGATGTGCTCTGGGTGCAAATTTACAAATGCAGCAACATCGAAATCAATAAATCTATGCCTTGATTGAACTACTCCTTCGGATACAACCTCCAACAGTGCGTATTCGCATCCTGATCTTAACCCATCTGCCATTAACTTTTGCAGAAATCCTCTTCCGGGCATGGTATTACCCGTTGTGTTGGGTCTACTCTCGCTTCCTACCTTAAATCTAATCGATGAGGCTAATATTGTTTTCCTTCCGGCCTTCTCTAGCCCTGCATTTATTAACTCTAATGTTGTTGATTTCCCCTTGGTGCCCGTCACTCCCACCACCATTAACCTCTTGGATGGAAAGCCATAGCGTAGTGCTCCCCAAAATGCCAATGCCGTGTGATACAAATTTAAGATTCCCAATGGCTTAAGAATTTTCACGAGAGAATATTTAATGAATCTAATCATTAATCCTTAATAAGGCGCAGTGCTTCCTTAAGACGATCCCTCACATCGCTAAGATCTGGATTCAACTCTCTAAGAACTTCTTCTGCCTTCTTTCTGGGATATCCCAAGCTCAAAAGCGCCTCAAACACATCCTGATCTGACTCGGCCAATCTAACTGCCTCCTTTCCACCTGATGGCATTACTTTATCCTTGAGCTCCACGATGATACGCTCTGCCGTTTTTCTTCCAACTCCAGAAGAGCGCCTCAAAAGCTCTGGCTCTCCCTTGGCGATAGCAGCGGTAATCTGATCTACTGATCCCACTCCTAATATAGACATAGCGGATTTTGGCCCTACCCCAGAAACCGAGATCAGAGCTTCGAAGAGCTGCAACCCCTCCTCGACAAAGAAACCAAACAGGTCCATACCTCCTTCCCTTACGTGGAGGTAGGTATATATATCAATATCCTGCCCTATCCTGGGCGGCTTCTCTACATTAAGAGGAATATAGACCTTGTAGGCCACCCCTCCCACATCGATAACTACGCGGTTAAGTCCCAAAGCCTTTACCTTACCTGATAGTCCGTGAATCATAGCTACCTCAATTATATAGCCCCTATTGCCTTTCTCAATTAACGATGAGTACAATAAGGGGCAATGGCGATTTCTAAAGAAAAACTAGACGAACTTAAACAGGCTCTTTTGGAGGAGAAAAAACGCATAGAAGAGAACATTGAAATTCTTGGT
>CAZSWG010000039.1:0-4865 GCA_964610795.1 uncultured Candidatus Saccharibacteria bacterium
AACTTATCAGGTAATCGCTATGCTGAAGCGAGAAAAAATTGCTATATAGAGAATCAAGCTAAAAACTGTAAAGAGGAGGGCTAGACGCTTCTCTTGCTTAACCTTTGTCCAACCATAGTATCCAAGACAAAGACCTACTATAAGAGATGGTATAAAAAAGACTAACAAAGCTTTAAATAATAAGTTGGTGGGTGCTACGCGTACATACGGATATCCTGTATACCCTATGGCGTAAGGCAGTAAAGTAAACAAAACTGTTAAAACGGCTGTGCGAGCTCCAACTGCCACATGCTTCTTTTTACTCACCCTTTGATTATATCAAAAGCCTGATTTTCAGGATAATTCGTGTTATTAAAAACACTGATAATAAAACGTCTAAAGAAGACTAAATCTTGGGTTTTTTGTAATCTACTTGTTTAACTTCTGTCTTAAAACTTGGGGTCGCCTCCATGCTCCCTACTATCGGAGTCTCTATTTTTTGTCCTACATTGTTTAGATCTTTCACTATTTTTATCTGAGAATCGAAAGCTGGTTTTATCTCGACATCCTTTATCACTGGAGTCCCAAGCCGTATTGCCTTACTATCTACATTTTTTTCAATAGCTGAGGGTTTTTTGAAACGAGCAATAATGTGGTGTTTTGACACGTAATATATTGCGAAGCTGGCCACTATCAGCATGACTGCAGCAATCACAATCAAGATAAAATAATTTTCGATGAATCCCATAAAGCTCAATGGCATCCCGGTATTAACAGATGCATCACTATTATTACCTGCTCCATCTATTGCGCGCACGATTACCTGAAGTCTTTCTGTGCTCGGGTGAATTATGCGATATGGGCTAGTGCTTTCCACGAATAGGGGTGATTGGGTGTCTAATTGATCTCCGCCTATAATGGCTACTTCGTAGTGATCTATTCCAGAGAGATTATCCGTAGAGAAGAAAGATATAAATGCATTCTCTACTAAGGCTATGGCCGCCAGTGAATGATATACCTCAATATATGGTTTGGTTGGGGGCGTGGTATCAATTCTCACTAGGAGGTGGCTCGCATTGCCCCATATACCGTTCTTGCTCCCCTTGATATGAAAATACCAAAGCCCATCTCCCAAATTTTCATAATTGGTGGTAGTCCCATTGGTATCCACAGTGTTATCTGGAACAGTATTAGGGGCATTATCCAGCTCATAACTAAAACCGGTAATCCCCGCCTCTTTCTCCCAGGAGAGGGTCAAATTATTATTGTTATACCAGTCGCTATATACTGGATGGGTTTCGGAAAATACAATCGGCCCATCCGGAGTTTTGGGGATGATGGTATAATCCCCCCTTCCTACATTAACAACCGTTCCCGAACCTAAACCATCATTAAGGAGCACTCTCGTAAACTCGGCGTTAATAGTTAATATAGCTTTTCCTGCTGCCTTTGCTCTGAATACTATTTTCCCAATAACTCCAGCGCCTGTCGTTATCCCTTCGGGTATAACGCCTGTGTATTTAATTACACCATTAATATTGTCAAAAAATGGTGGGGTTAACCAAATGCCTAAGATGGATTGGCCTCCAGATGGCTCCACTACCGACAGCTTGGTAACGTCAAAGTTCAAGGTGACGTCAACGCTATTAATGGAATTGCCTTCTGTGTTCAAAATAACAGGTACTTCGAAAGTAGTGCCTTCAACAAAGCTTCCTGACCTAGGTGAAACCGAGATGGTGGTATGTGGTCGTAATGTCTCAGCATCGATAACCGCAACATTTTCTTGTGCTAGAGAGATAATTGGCGATACCACTAACACAACTAATAAAGTTGCGATTATGGAACCAATTTTATTCAAAGATTTCATTTATGCCTTCTTCTTGGTTGTTCGAGATGGCTTTTGGTGTATTTGGTTGTTGCACTGGTTGTTTTGGAGTCACAGGTGGAGTTACTTCTTTAAGAGGAGCGGATCGACGTTTAGAGAACACATATACAATAGTTAAGAGTAGGATTAAAGCTAAAAGCAGATTGGCGTATATGTATAGATTGGCATATGTGTCCGATGCCTTGCCCTCCTCTATCTGCAATGTGTTTGATGGTGCACTTTGTGTTCCATCCCCCAAAACGATTATGGCAGTTACGGAATATGCTCCGGATTTAAAGATCTCTGGAGTTGAAAATTCAAACTGTCCACTTTCATCAGTCACATCAGAAGCAAATATTTCTGTACCATCTTCGAGCACGAAAGTTAGAAGCACTTCGGTTAATGGATATTGGGAAACACCGTATATGGTACCTTGGTCTAATTTATCAATACTGATTCCTGGCGCAGTTGGTTGGGGCGTTGTGATTGGCGTGATTTGCTCTGTCTCTTCTGGTGTTCCCGTCGTTGGTTCACCAACTGATGGGGTTATAGTAAAAATCGCCTTATTTAACCCCGAAGTAGCATCTGTTCCTTGGCCATCATTCGCCAATATCTCACCAGATTGGAATGTCACTTCTCCAGAACCCTCCTTTAGGGCCAAAAGATTAACGGTGAGAACAGTTCCGTTGTTACCCTGAAATCCTGCTAAGGCGATTCCTTCAAAAGAGACTAGGCCGCTTGCTCTTGAAAACGATGGTTCGATCACCCAGAAGCTCAATATGGAATTAGCCTTGGAAACGGATTGTATAGAAAACAAAGCAGGTGGAAATACTAATTTTCCAGAAATAGCGTTGATACTCTCAATACTAGATGCTGTCACTTTCATGGCCACACTTTGTCCCGCAGAATAGATAACATTACTAGGACTTACGGAAAGTGTAGCGGCCAATGATATTTGTGGTGCAAAAAACACCGCAACAATGACGATGGGGAGAACTATTTTATAAACCTTATTTTTCTTAATGGTTTCCATAATGCCCAAAACAAGCCAAGGGCTATAACTAATAATAATATCAAGTTGCGAATCACACTATTGTCATACCACATGCTTCCGTTGGTTGCCTTCAATATGCTTAGCTGTTCATTCCCTTTATTATCTATAGCCTTAATAAATATATCCCTATCTAATGATTGATACTTTAGTAAATAAGGGCTTTCTGCTGGAGCAAAGAATCTCCATACACCTTCCCTCACTTCGTAATGACTAATTCCAGAATTTTTATCTTGCGTAGAAAAAGTGAGGAAATATTGTCCTTCAAATAAGCTCTCATCTTGTCCGATATAGGCATAGAAGTATTCTGGAGGTTCGGTGTCTTTGATATCTTCTTTGTGAACACTACTATCTCCGGGTTTAATAGTAATATTGACGTCCCTTACGGTTATTGGTATTTGCGTCCCTTGTCCATCATTGGCTAATGCATTGAAATCTTGTAATGCAATCTTTGCTAAACCTTCCTGTTTGGCTAAGAAAACTATCGAAAAAAGACGGCTACTTACTCCACTAAAGCCACCAGGAGTGATACCGGAAAATGTTATTGTGCCTTGATCATTAACCTCCGGAGCGGTGATCCAAAAGTTTATTACCGAATTTCCGTCTCTAATTTCTATTACTTCCAATAGATCCTTTGGAAAAACTACAGAACCCTCAATTGCATTGATGGATTCCAACTCGTTGACCATTACATCAACGGCAACCTCATCTCCAACCCCAATTTGAGCGTTGTTGGTATCGAGGCGAATTTCTGCAGCCATAGCTGAAGTGACCATAGATAACGCCAAAATGATAAATAAATAAAAAGAATTTCTTAATGTATTCATAATTAACCGGTCCAATAAAAAGCCATAATACTAAAATCGATTAGACCAACTTTTCCGTCTCCGTTTAGATCGATGTTGCTAGGTGGCGATGGCTTGCCATACCAAAAGGCCGCTATTGAAAAGTCGACAAGATTTACTTGACCACTCATATCAATATCTCCTCTGAGGAATAGGCGCTCCTGTAGATCTAGTAACACATTTTTTGAACCGACAAGGAACCCTATCGTATCACTAAAAGGACTAATGTCTGCGCTAAGAGTCGTCTTGGATCTAGTCAGATGGTTCCCCATATTTAATACCGTACTATCAAAGTTCAAAAGATATACACCATCTGTATCTGTTGGGGTGGGTACAAAGAACTCTTGATCTGAATGTACACTAACAGTGACTTCTGCATTAGGAGCACTTTGCCCAAAGATTGAAATAGTATCTCCTCGCCGCACTTCACTTTTATCTACAGCTATAGTAGGAGCAATAAAAATACCTCCTATTTTAGTGATCACCCCTGGGGTAATAAAGATAGAGAATGTAAATGGTCTTGAGCGAACACCGTTTTTATCTTCTCCATAGACAGCAAATGAATAATCACCCCGCGATAAATTGCTTATAGTGGCCGTAAAGTTACTATCTGGCCCTGCGATAGTGGTAACAATAATCTGTCCATCCTTTAAAATGGTGACTTTGCTTAGGGGGTATGCGCGACCAGTAAAAACTACGTTAGTGTCGGGAATAGTGACGTCCGTGCCCCTTCTCCTACTACCTCCTCCACCGCCTCCTCCACCAGCGGTACAGGCGGTCGTATCAAAAGTACAGGCCCCAGAGCAGCTTAGTGTACCCCCACTAAATCCAAGTGATGAGCACGAAGCTCCACCCAAAGTGGAGCCGTCACATTGTTCTCCTACTTGGATAATCTCGTCACCACATCCAGCGACGTGGGCGGTAATTTCAACCATAAAAGTGACATCGGTATCTGGAGCAAAAACCGTTGTCGCTAGGGCACTATGCAGTCCTAAAAGAGTAAGGAGATATATAAGGAGTAAAAAAAGTTTGAGCTGATGATTCATTCATTATCGTTGGCGCATCGCTTGAGCGACAATAAAGCGATTATATTTCTTTAGTCCCCACCTACCTACGAAACCAAACA
>CAZSWG010000040.1:0-4858 GCA_964610795.1 uncultured Candidatus Saccharibacteria bacterium
ATTAGGGCAAGGGCCTCCGTAGTGAAATGGATATCACGTCAGGCTTCGAACCTGAAAATGGGGGTTCGAATCCCTCCGGAGGTACGAACTAATTATGAAGAGTTCAGTGAAAATATTAATTGGATTAGTAGTTTTCACACTAGGCGCTCTTTTGATCGTTTACGGTACGCGCGTGTGGGATGTAATGAGAGTAAAGTTTCAAAAGGTTGAAGTGAGTGATGATATAAGAGTGAAGGGTCCAACAGGCCCTCCTAGCGTACAGGGCCCTACTGGACCACCACCTCAATAGTAATTGGAAGGCCGTGTTTAAATAGGTATGAACGCGGGTATGGTATAGTGGTCATTACCTCAGGTTTCCAACCTGAAGACGGGGGTTCGATTCCCCCTACCCGCTCCAATAAGGTAATCATCTCCTTGCGCTACACCCCACTAAAGGTGTACTTTCTATAAGCAAATGGCCTCTGAAATAAACAATTTTAAACCTCGCCCACCAGTAGTAGCAGTTGTGGGGCACGTAGATCACGGTAAGACGGCTCTTTTGGACTATGTCCGCAAAACTAATGTTGTAGCCAAGGAAGCGGGTGGAATTACCCAATCAATCGGAGCCTACGAAGTAGAACACGCAGGCAAGAAGATAACCTTTATTGATACTCCCGGGCACGAAGCCTTTACCCACATGCGCTCTCATGGAGCATCGGCCGCGGATATCGCAATTCTGGTTGTAGCAGCTGATGAAAGTATTAAGCAACAAACTAAAGAAGCCCTAGAGATTCTAAGAGCAACAGAAACTCCATTTATTGTCGCCATTACAAAGATAGATAAAGAGAATGCCAATGTAGAAAAAGTAAAATCAGACTTATTAAATGAACAAGTTTTTCTCGAAGGTATGGGAGGGGATGTTAGCTGGCAGGGGGTTTCACCCAAAACGGGAGAGGGCATCAAAGAACTACTCGATCTAATCCTATTAATGGGAGAAGTATTGGATCTACATTACAACCCAGAAAATCCTGCTAGGGGATTTGTTATAGAATCCCAAAAAGATCCACAGCGTGGATCCATTGCCCACGTGGTCTTAAGGGATGGCATCCTAAAACAAGGAGATAGTATTAAAACCTTAACTGCTTCGGGAAAGATCAAAATCCTAGAAAACTTTCTAGGCAAGTCAGTCAAAGTTCTGGAACCTTCTGCTCCAGCTTCGGTAATGGGTTTAGAAAGCATTCCAAGCTCTGGGGAGGAGTTCGTAACGGGTGATACTGAATTGAGTAGTGAGAATAAGAATTTTCTTATCGAAAAAGATATTGTACAAAGCGAGGGAGATAGACCAAAGGCTATATTGAAAGCAAACTCCAAGGGTTCCCTAGATGCTTTAGTGGAATTGCTTCAGGGAGAGGTTGAAATAGTAGAGACTTCAGTTGGAGGCATTAATGACAACGATGTGAAGCTAGGCAAGTCGACAGGGAGTTTAATCGTGGGTTTTGAGGTTAAGGTAGACAAAGCTACAGTACAACTTGCAGAGGCTCAGGGGGTGGCTATATATACATCCAATATTATTTATGAACTTCTCGACACCATTAAAGCTCGCAAGGACAAAGACAAGCAAGACTTTGTTGGAGGTGAGCTAGAGGTATTGGCAAAGTTCAATTCTACTCCTAACAAACAAACCGTTGGAGGAAAAGTTATTAAGGGGAAAATGAAAGTTAACACACCCATACAGATAGAACGTATGGGAGAGATCTTGGGTAAAGGAAGAATAAAAAATCTTCAGAAAAGCAAAGAGGATGTGGCTGAGGTTGGTCCAGATAATGAATGCGGTTTAGTGATAGAGACCCAAATTATCATAGAACCAGGAGATCTCTTAAAAATCTCTTTATAAATCGTAATTAAAGCGATACAATACCCCGGAAAGAAGGCCTGGTAGCCAAGTGGTAAGGCAGGGGACTGCAAATCCCCTATACGGGGGTTCAATTCCCCCCCAGGCCTCCCCCGATGGGCGGGTGGTGAAATCGGCAAACACGCTTGACTTAAGATCAAGTGCCGCAAGGCTTGAGGGTTCGAGTCCCTCCCTGCCCACAAATGACAGTTACCCCTTGGACAGATAAGGATTTAATGAAAGGCGCAGAGCCTTTATTTTTGGCTGGTAGCAAAAAGATTGGGATTTTGCTTCTCCATGGTTGGTCTTCATCCCCTCAGGAATTTAACCCGGATTATGTCCCATCAACCGCCAAGTATCTAAATGATCTAGGATATACCGTATATGTGCCCTTGCGTCTCGGTCATGGAACCAATCCAGAAGATTTCGCAAAATTGCATTGGGAAGATTGGGATAAAGATGCAATGGAACACTTTGACTTATTTGCGAGAGAAGTTGACCAGATTGTAGTGGGGGGAATGTCTATGGGCGGTCAGCTAGCTTTGAAGATTGCCACAGAGAGGCCAGTGTTGGGAATTATACTTATGGGGACACCTATTTTTATGAACCTAGATCCCTTCTTTAGGGTGTGGGCGTGGATGAATCGTAAGAACAGCAAGATGATTCACAAGCGCTATTTTCAAAGGGATAGGGAAATAGCTAAGAAAAAAGTGCATTATTCACAATATCCAGCATCACATCTTTATGAGAATGCAAAAGCAAGTTGGGAAATTAGGAAAATACTAGCCCAGATTAAAGTCCCAGTTTTGATTATGCATTCCACCACAGACAATGTGATTAACCCGGTAAGTGCAAAATATCTATTTAGTAAAATTGGATCAAAGGACAAAACTCTTTTTTGGGTGAAGAATTCATATCACTCTTTTACTTGTGATCGAAATTCTGGGGTGGCCAACAAAGCAATGGGCGATTTTATTAATAGAATCACAGGATAATGCGCGTAGGAATATTTACCAACAACTACAAGCCTATTATCAGTGGGGTAACTGTATCCGTAGAGAACTTCCGTGAAGGACTAGAGAAACTAGGACACAACGTTTTTATATTTGCCCCGGAGTTTAAGGGATATAAGGATCTAGATAATAAACATTTCAGATATCCATCTGTCCGTGCATCGCGTAAGGCACAATATCCAATTCCTCTTCCATCCAGCAGGGCAAAAGATTTTCTCATAGAGAACAAAATAGAACTTATTCATTCTCAGCACCCATGGGGAGTAGGAGAATATGCGCTAAAACTAGCGAAACATTTTGGTATACCCATCATTTTCACTAACCACACTATGTATCCACTATACGTAGATTATATCCCTAGGGTTTTACCTAAAAAGACTTTAATGAAATTAGTTGAGGAGGGTGCTATCCGATACGCCAATGCAGTGAATGCGGTAATAGCTCCAACGGACAGCGTTAAGGAATATCTAATCGAGAAAGGCGTTAAGACAGCAATATATGTGGTTCCTTCCGGTGTAGATAAAAAGATATTAGACGAAGCTCCTGCAGCCCATTTAAGGGAAAGGTTTAATATCCCCAAGGATCATACCCTTTTGTTAAATCTATCTCGCGTAGGGCCAGAGAAGAATCTACCAGCAATTTTAAGAGCGTATAAAGATGTGCTCAGTGAGTTTCCAAAAGTTAGTTTGGTATTTGCTGGAGGGGGAGCATTCCTTGAAGAGCTTAAAAAGATGGCAGACGATATGGGGCTAAGCAAAGGAGTGTTTTTCACAGACACAGTACAGCTAGAAGAAAGAGGGGGGTACTTTCGAGAGGGAGACATATTTGTGCATTCATCTCTTAGTGAAACCCAGGGATTAGCGATGGTAGATTCGCTTATGGTTGGGGTGCCAATAGTATCGATGGACGCCATGGGATCCAGAGACATTGTAAAAGACGGAGAAAATGGCCTACTCACAGGAGATAGCCCAGAGGGATTAGCTAATGGGATACTCAGATTACTCAAAGATCAAAACTTAAGGAATAAACTAGCCGAAGGAGCTCTTAAAAGCGCGGAGGAGCACACTATAGAAAAAACCAGCAAGAAGCTGGAGGAAGTATATAAAGAAGTGCTTAGCAAAACTAAGTCCTCTTAACGGAAATTTTGCGCGCTTTATCCTTATTAATCTTGGGGAGATGAATGGTAAGCACACCATTCTTTAAACTCGAGTATGCTTTGTCCGGATCCACCTCTTGGGGCAGAATAACTGATCTAGAGAACCTTCCCCAAAAACACTCCTGATAAAAGTAATCTGCGTTTATCACATCCACGCTTTTCTGGCGTTCTCCACGGATCGTTACGGAATCACTAGTAGCATCAATTTCTATATCATCTGGCTCAACTCCGGCGATAGTAGATTCAACGATAATTTCTTCCTCAGTTTGATAAACATCTATCGTGAGTTGTCCCTCAACTTCGCTACCCAACACGGGGAGAGATGACTCCTCTTCGTATTCTTCATATCTTTTTCTACGCATCAATTTCATTATACCAGAAATATTGACTTAACCTGTGGGAGAATCATACTAAAAATGTAAGGCCCGCTCCTTGAGTAAACTAGGGTCGGAATGGAGGTGAGTGACATGACCACCTGTAAAGGTGTAGCTGTACTTCCTCTTGAGAAAAGGGTGCTGGATTACCTGCGCGAAAAAGGTTTCACCGTTGCCGACAAAGCAACCGATGACTTCTTCGCGGGGTTTTCCTTAAACCCTGATGTGTCTGAGGTTCTGATGCTTTTGGTCTCGTCGGTGATCGAGCTGCGTAAGGCCTACTTCACCGATAAAACCAAGATGTACACGCTGACAGAAGAGGTGTACGTCCTCAGGGCACAGCTGGAGGAAGCTGGGGTCAACAAGGAGATGCTCAACGACTTAATCGGCAAGATCAGGGAGCTTACTCCAAGGGATTCCATGGAGATACTGCAGGGGGAGGAAG
>CAZSWG010000041.1:0-4774 GCA_964610795.1 uncultured Candidatus Saccharibacteria bacterium
GATCGTATGCGAATACGCTTTAGGGTAGATGGAGAGCTAAAAGAAGTTTCTAGTTTTCCATTAAAGATTCACGATGCAGTGTTGGCACGTATCAAGGTGCTTACTAACTTAAAGATTGACGAGAATCGGGTACCTCAAGATGGACGTTTTAGAGACACTATATTTGGAAAGGATATAGATTTCCGTGTGGCCACTTTTCCAACTCCTTCCGGTGAGAAGGTTGCTATCAGAATTCTTGATCCAGCAGTGGGCCTCAAAACAGTGGAGGATCTTGGGTTGGTGGGTAAAAATGCTAAGCGTATCAAGCAGGCCATAGATCGTCCCTACGGTATGATTCTAGTAACTGGTCCTACTGGTTCTGGAAAAACCACTACCTTGTATGCGCTACTCCGTATCTTGAATACAGGCAATTCAAATATTGTGAGCTTAGAGGATCCGGTTGAGTACTTCATCGATGGAGTAAACCAGTCTCAAGTGAAGCCAGAAATTGGATATACCTTTGCTTCGGGTTTAAGGCAGATTTTGAGACAAGATCCGGACGTCATTATGGTTGGAGAAATTCGTGATGGTGAAACTGCGGAACTTGCGGTACACGCTGCTTTGACTGGTCATATTGTTCTTTCTACGTTGCACACTAACGATGCCCCAGGAGCAATTCCAAGGTTAATAGACATGGGAGTGGATCCATTCTTGATTCCTTCAGCCTTGAGTGTGGTGGTGGGGCAGAGATTGGTGCGTAGGTTAAATCCCGAAAATAAAGAGTCTGTGGTAGCCCCTCCAGAAATTGAAGAATTAATAGATAAAGAATTTTCAAAGCTACCAGAGGACTTGAAAGGAGCAGCTTCAAAATATGCGAAACCCTACAAGATCTTTAGACCAATTAAGGACTCTAAAGAAAGAGCATTTACTGGTAGAATCGCTCTGTTCGAAACCCTGGAGATGACGAGAGAACTAGAGACGATTATCAACAATGATCCATCTGAGGGTAAAATCATAGATGAGGCACGCAGGCAAGGCTTGGTGACTATGCGCCAAGATGGAATAATGAAAGCATTAGAAGGAACAGTGAGTATGGAGGATGTCATCAGAGAAACTTCTGAAAGTGAATAAACAGGAAGAGAAATAATGGTAGAATATTAAACATGGATTACGGACCAAAACTCAAAGCCTTAATGTTAGCCGCTGCCAAACAGGGTGTCTCCGATTTACACCTTGCTGTGGGTAGAAGACCTACGTTGAGAATAGATGGAAAACTGATTGATATGCCCCAGGAGCCGATATTGACTCCAGAAGACACCCAGGGACTGGTTATGAAAATGCTAACCGATAAGCAGAAGGAGCAATTCCTCGCTAGGGGGGATTGGGACTTCTCTTATAACTTTGAGGATAAGGCTCGTTTTAGAGTAAACGTTTTCTTCCAGAAAGGATTTATGGCCGCAGCGTTGCGCTTGATTCCAGCTGAAATAAAAACTATTGAAGAGCTATCACTACCAAACATCCTCCATGAGTTTGCAAGATTGAACCAAGGATTTTTCTTGGTAACTGGTCCAGCGGGGCAAGGAAAATCAACTACCTTAGCCGCTTTGTTGGATGAAATTAACCACACCCGTATGGATCACATCATCACAGTTGAAGATCCTATAGAATATCTCTTCGTTCAAGATCGCGCCATTATCTCCCAAAGAGAAGTTGGATCAGATACACCAACTTTCAAAGACGGTTTGAAATCTATTTTGAGACAAGACCCGGATGTAATCATGGTAGGTGAGATGAGAGATACAGAGTCCATTGCAACTGCTATGACGGCCGCAGAGACAGGACACTTAGTATTCTCCACATTACACACCAACTCAGCAGCTCAAACGATAGACCGTATCATAGACTCCTTCCCAGCAGCTCAACAGGGGCAGATTACTTCCCAGTTAGCTGCAACTTTGGTAGGAATTCTTTCTCAAAGATTGATACCGAAGGTAGATGGGGGAAGAGTACCAGCCGTTGAAATTATGTTTGTGAACTCAGCCGTCAGAAACCTTATTAGGGAGAAGAAGGCTTATCAGATCGACTTGGTTATTGAAACGAGCCTACAGCAAGGCATGATCACCCTAAATCGCTCCTTAGCAGAGCTTATTAAAAAGAAAGAGGTGCGCATGGAAGATGCAGAGCTCTATTCTCTGAACCCTTCCGAATTACGCATCTTGCTTGAGAAGATGTAAGGAAGATGAAATTTAAGTATAAAGCACGCACTAAAACAGGAGAGTTGCAAGTTGGCTTCGTTGATGGAGCCAGCCACAACATTGCAACCGCGACACTTCAGAATCACGGCTTGTTTGTCTTGAGCGTTGAAGAGGCTGAAGGAAAAAAGTGGTATGACCGCCTAGTTGGATATTTTGAACAGGTAAAACCTAAAGACATGATGATCTTTAGTAGACAGTTTGCGACCATGCTTGGGGCAAAAGTGGCACTCAACGACTCTTTGAAAACAATCCAAGCCCAAACTACCAACCCTAACTTGAGAGAAATAATTGGAGAGGTATCAAGAGATGTAGATGGGGGATTGTCTCTTTCTCAAGCTATGGATCGTCATCCACAGGCATTTTCTGGATTTTATGTAAACATGATTCGTTCAGCCGAGGTTACTGGAAGAGTAGAAGAGGCTACAGGATATCTAGCAGACCACATAGAAAAACAAGCTACTCTGATCGCCAAGGTAAAGGGAGCATTAATTTATCCAGTAGTAATGGTGGTTCTTTTCGTGATCGTTGCTGGCATTATCGCAACGGTAGTTTTGCCTCAGATTGGTCCAATCTTTGATGAGGCTGGAGTAGATGTGCCATTCTTTACCAGACTAATGATTCAAAGCGGAGAGTTTCTTTCTTCATGGTGGTGGATGGTTGTATTGGGATTTGGTTTTGTGGTTTTTGTTATCTACGACTATTTCAAAACAGAAGAAGGAAGAGTCGTTATAGATGAAATGGTTTTGAGAACACCAGGATTTTCAAAGCTCTTGAAGCAATTGCACGTAGCCAGATTTTCCGAATCACTATCGGTGCTTTTGAGGGGTGCTATCCCCATAGCTCAGGCAGTTGAAATTACGGGTGAAACTATTGGTTCACCAGCGTATAGTGATATTTTGCATAGCGCCGCTGATGATATCCGCAAAGGAGAGCTGCTTTCACAATCTCTCGCGAAACACCAAGAATTCTTTCCTCCTTTTGTAAGTCAAATGGCTGCAGTCGGAGAAAAGACTGGCCGCTTGGAAGAGCTGATGGGGAGAGTTTCGGACTTTTATTCAAGAGAGGTGGATACGATGGTGGGAAACTTAGTTGAGTTAGTTCAGCCAATCTTAATGGTCGTTATTGGCGTGATGGTAGGAGGACTGTTTGCCTCCATTTTGGTACCAATATATAACTTGGTACAAAGTTTCTAAGACGATTTGGTATAATAAATCTATGAACAAAAAATTACATATTCAAGGTTTTACCTTGATCGAGATGTTGATCGTGATCGCGGTCATCTCAATCTTAGCCGGTATAGTGCTGGTCGGCATTACTGGTTTCCAATCTAGTGCGAGAGATACAAAAAGGGTTGGAGACATGAGGACTGTCCAGAATAGTTTAGAGCTATTCTACACACGATGCGGACATTATCCAGTTGGCACGGGTGGGTGTGCTGATGCTGCAAGTGGGACAACAGGCGACAATAATACATTTACTGATTGGGCAGACTTGGAGACATCGTTAGCAGCAGCTAATGTTGCAGATAGATTACCCAATGACCCAAGAGAAGGATCTACTTACGAGTATACGTCCGGAGATGGTGGGTTTGCGTATGTGCTGAAGGCGATTCTAGAGAACAACAGCAATACCCTAAATGACACCTCTGAGCTAGACGGCTCTCCATACGGTGCTAATTGTGGAACCGCCGGCCCTGATGAGCTTGAATACTGTATAGGTAGTAGTAGTTAAAACCCATTAAAGATTAATGCCTGAATTGGTGGTCAACACATTACTCTTTGTTTTTGGAGCTGCCATTGGCAGCTTCATTAACGTTCTGGGGTTTAGATATTCTGTTAAGAAAGGCTTCAAGGATGCTTTTGTTGGGCGATCAATGTGCCCACAGTGTAAAACCAAACTTGAGTGGATAGATCTCATTCCCATCTTTAGCTTCGTATTTCTGATGGGCAAATGTCGCACTTGTAAAAAACCTATTTCATGGAGATATCCATTGGGAGAAACGATAGCAGCACTTATCGCGCTTTTTGTCCCACTACAGATTGGATTTGGTATTCCTGCTCTATTATGGGTACTTTGCCTGTGGATATTACTTTTGATCTCCATTGTGGATTTCAGGCTGAAGATCATTCCAGATAGCTTGGTGGTGTTAATAGCTGTATTGGGCTTGGGGTTAATGGCCCTTAAGTATTTCAATGGATACTTTGATGGGTTGGTGCAATCCGATGGTATAAGCTTCATGGGTACCCACTACATTACTTTCCGGATAGGAGTAAGTGCTTTATTGAATCATGTTTATTCAATACTTTTCGCTCTGGGCCTATTTGGAGGACTCTATGCTTTTAGCAAAGGTAGGGCTATGGGCATGGGGGATGTGAAGTTGGCTAGTGCCCTAGGTCTATGGCTAATTTTCCCAGATATGGTTTTATCCATGGCCCTGGCCTTTATAGTGGGCTCTATTATTGGATTGGCTATGATGCAGTTCAAGAAGCTTAAGTTCAAATCCAACGTTCCCTTTGGCCCATTTATTGCCGCTGGGGTTA
>CAZSWG010000042.1:0-4768 GCA_964610795.1 uncultured Candidatus Saccharibacteria bacterium
TCACCCTGTTCCAGCCGGAGGGAATGCTTGCATTTGTGCTAGGCCAAGCGACGATAACGCCAGAGGGTACAGTAACGGCCTTGGCTGTCTCGAGTTTGGGAGGAAAGTTAAAAATACTGGGCCAACCAGAAAAGATCCAGGAAAAAATAAGGATAAAAACTAGCGTATTCTTTAATATATTTTTAGAGACTGCCATTTTAAGCAAAACCCCAAAACACCCTACCTATAAACCATGTTATCCCCACAAGGCCTATAAAAATAGACGCCCAAGCGGAAAAAAGTTTCTGCCATCTGGTTTTTGATATTAAATAAAGCATCGGGAATACTATGGCGATAATGGTAAGTTGGCCAATCTCTACTCCCACATTGAAAGATACAAGGGAGACCGGAAGCAGATGTTCTGGAATTTGAACCTCTTTTAGAACGCTTGCAAAGCCAAGCCCATGGATGAGACCAAAACCAAATGCTACCTTCCAACGATGAGACGTAATGTCGGTTGGGATTTTTTTGAAGAAGTGACGCAAACCAGCCAGAATATATTTCTCAAGAGCAACGTATGCTATGGAAAGGGCGATAAGTGGCTCTACAATGCTCGGTATTAGATTCGCCACATTCAGCGAAGACAGAATGAGCGTGATGCTATGTGCAATTGTAAAGGCAGTAATAGTCTTAAATAGAGGCCAAAAACGAAATACCCCCAATATAAGGGCAACAATAAATAGCGTGTGGTCTAATCCGGTGTAAATGTGTAACATGCCCAACCAAATGAATTGGCTGGCTGCTTGGAAGCCAAATATAAATTTCTCCTGAAGTGTCTTTGGTGTGGTAGTAAACACAAATGTAGCATCCTGATTAGTGTCGTTTAGGATTACCGAGTGAGCTACACCAGCTTTCTCAAATGTGGCAGAGAAAGCATACCCCTCACTTAAAAAATATTCTGAATGCACTGATAAATTTTCGATTTCTTCTTCGCATACCGCCGATAGAGTAATTTGAGTTGAGAGAGCTTCTGCAATGTTACCAGTTGCAAAATCAAGCACACTGATAGAACATGGCTTATCGTTATTGGAAATAACAAAAGTTTCTTCAGTGTACTTTTGAAAAAGGACTGAGTCATCCAAAGTCCTCGCTTCGGGCATTGTAACTACTATAGAGATAGTATTGTCCTCGATCTTAGCGTTAATTCCCCCCAACAAAGATGAGTGAGCAGATACCGATGAAGACATCAACTGCACTATTAATGGAAAGGCAATCACCAAACCAATGGCTTTCCTGCGCAACCGAAAATATTTTTCTTGCATTGCTATTCGTTTAATATATTGAACTGGCAAAGGGTTGAGGAACCCCCTTCTTTAGTGAAATAAATTGACACACTAAAGTTCCCCTTGCGTGAATATCTTCCATTAGTGATGGACAGCGTTGTTTCTGTTTCTCTTTTCTCTGGTTGATATACATATCTATTATTAGTGAGAAATTTGACTATTATGTCGGCTGGCAGAGATCCTACCTCCAATTCATACCCATCGCTGGGCTCCTTTTCTAAGAATATTTGAGTGTTGGTTGAAGCAAGGCCAGAGATGTCTACGGTGAACGGACGTATCTCACATTTATGTGGAGCACTTGGATCTATTACTATCTCCCTATCCAATTTTCTTACAGAGTATGGTAGTGGTGGACGAGGAGTTTCCTCCGCGGTTCTTTCTATAGGTTCCTCTTCCTGTATCTCTTCTTGAACTTCCTCTTCTGGAACTATTAGCTCTACCAACTCGGAAATCACCATTTCTATTGGTTCTTCTGGAATATATTCACCTATGTATTCATATTCTGTCTCCAACCAAACTGAATCCAAATATATAGTGGGCTGCACGCCATCTACTGCTGGCGTGCTTTGGATACTAACTTGGATCTTTGAGATATCTTCCCATTGAGAGGCGCTCTCGATTGGGATTTCAAAGTGTGCGTTATCCAGGTTGTATTGGTCTACAAAACCCAAGCTCTCCCAGGTAGTACCATCTAGGGTATATAAAATTTCTACTACGCCGTATGGAGATGCCTCTTCTTGAATAATAACTACTGTATCTTCTGTGGTGGTAGCAGTTGAGGTCGAGACCACATTATCTAGGGATGTATCTTGCGCACGTGCTACTGGAGTAAGGAAGTTGAGTAGTAAGACTTCGGGTTCTTCACTGGGGGCACTTTCTTCCTCTACTACGGGCTCTGGTTCCGTTGGCGTAGACTCTGGCTCTGGTTCTAATAAACTTGGCTCTGTTGGGGTTATTACTGGTTCTTCTATCGTAGGCTCTTCAACAATGGGTTCTTCAGCTGTGATTTCTCCCTGCACTTCTCCTTCTGTTTCAATAATTTCTTCTGATGTACTAGTAGGATTAGATGCATCCTCTGGGCTTGATTCATCTAATTGCACTTCTACTTCCGGATAAGCCAAAGAAAGAGATAGCTTCACCTCTATTTTCTTAGGAATAGTCTCTGCCAATATTTCTCCCGTAAATCCTCCACAGAAAATCTGTGATTGGGAATTACTATCCAACACTGCAGAGTTTTCAGCACTAAATTCCTCCATCTCTCCAAAGGGTTTTACATCCGGCGCACCCGAAGCGAAACTAGTATTTTCCCACCCCCCAAGACACGATGTTGCATAGAGTGAATAGGCATCGGCTTTAACCACAAAACTGCGTATCCAAAAGACACTCAAAATAACCATGAAAATCGCAAAGAATCCCAAAAAGGTTCTAAGTGAACGAGTCACGTTTTAATTATAGCAGAGGAATAGAGCACACCAAGTGTATGATAGAGTTGAATAGCTTATCTAATCGTCTATACTTTTTAAAGATCAGGCCGGCATAGCTCAGTTGGTTAGAGCGAGGGACTCATAAACCCTAGGTCGGAGGTTCGATTCCTCCTGTCGGCACATGAAGATAGCCATTTTAGGAGGTTTGGGAATGGAAGGACAAGCACTCTTAAAATACCTCAAAAAACACGATTCGAAGGCAGATATTACTCTTCTGGATCAAAAACTAGATCCCAATTATCTATCTAACCTAGAACAATTCGATCTTATATACCGCTCCCCCGGTGTTTTATATAACCTCCCTGAAATCCAAAGGGCTATTAGAAGAGGAGTTGAATTCTCGAGTCCTACCAATCTTTTCTTTGAAAAAGCTAAAGGGAAGATAATCGGTATCACTGGCACCAAAGGTAAAGGCACCACTACTAGACTAGTCTACGACATCCTTAAAAACGCTGGGCTCGAAGTACATCTTGGGGGAAATATCGGAGAGGCAGCTACGGATCTGCTGGATCAACTAACAGATAACTCTATTACCGTACTTGAGCTTTCAAACGTACAGTTATGGGATATAAAACATTCCCCTTACATTGCAGGGGTCTTAGGCATCTTTCCAGACCATCTAGATTGGCACAAAAACTTTAGGGGGTATCTGGGAACCAAGTTTGGTATTACTAAATTCCAAAAACAAGATGATTTCGTTTTTTATATAGAAAACGACAAGTTTGCCAAGAAAGTAGCTAAGAAAAGTAAGGGACACAAAGTTGCAGTTAATCCAGACAGTATCAAAATACCGCTCACTATACCCGGGGAGCACAATCGCAAAAACGCCGCTATGGCTGCAGCAATTTGTGCTCATGTGGGAGTGAAGCCAGAAATTATTTTAGAAACTATTAAAAACTACAAAGGGCTCCCCTACCGCCTAACAAAAGTAGACACCAAAGGAGGTGTCACTTACTACAACGATTCTGCCTCCACCAACCCTCAAACTACATGCGCAGCCGTTAAAGCTTTCCCCCAACAAAAGAAAATTCTTATCGTAGGTGGATCAGATAAGGGATTGGATTACAAACCACTTAGAGATGTATTGGAAGAAGAACAGAACGTAAAGTTAGTGATTCTCTATGGAGCAAATCGCGAAAAGATAAAAGATACCCTAGGAGATGTGGTACCGATAAAAGTAGTTACTGGATCTCTTAAGGAAACTGTCCAGTTGGCTACCAACAATGCTTCCGATGGGGACGTTGTAGTCTTTTCTCCAGGTTCTGCTAGCTTTGATATGTTTGCAAACTATAAAGAACGAGGAGCTACCTTCGACGAGATTGTGAAAAATATATAATAAGCTCTATGCAAGTAAAACCACTTTTCTTCGATACATACATAACAGCCATAGAAAATAGTGTTGGCTCTCGTAGTTTCCAAACTATGTGGGCGGAGGTTGATGGAGTTAAAAAGGACATAGCAGAATCGGGGCGTAAATCTTGTGCTTTGTTTGTCTCAGCTATATTGGTTTGGTTTGGATTAATTAAAGAGGGGCACGTAACTGTTGCTGGATTAATAAAGGACCTCCTCTTCTCTGGTTGGCAAAAGATAGACGAGCCAAGGGTAGGTTGCATAATCCACTGGGAAAAAACTTTAGCTGATGGCGAGTGGAATGAACATACTGGTTTTTATATGGGTGATGAAATAGCTATCAGTAACAGTCGCCGGGAAACAGTTCCCATAAAACATCATTGGACATATGGCGAGAAGGATGGAATGCCAGTACGTAAGGTGCTTGCTATGTACTGGCACCCCAAGTTAAAACGTAAATATTTTGACGAATCCTCGACGTAAAGCGAGATTGTCAAAAATATAAAGGATTAGTATACTTTTGCTGTTCTAATGCGGGCGTAGCTCAATTGGTTAGAGCGCTTCCCTGTCACGGAAGAGGTTGCCGGTTCGAGCCCGGTCGCTCGCGCAGAA
>CAZSWG010000043.1:0-4746 GCA_964610795.1 uncultured Candidatus Saccharibacteria bacterium
AATAATAGACACGGCCACAAAAGCTACTATACCACCCATCAAAACCAACATTACCGGCTCTATGGTGCTCGAAAGTGTACGCAGAGCATAATCCACCTCATCTTCGTAGAACTCTGACAAATAAGTTAAGTTCGGTTCCAAATTACCCGTACGCTCTCCGACCTCAACCATACGTTGGAAAGTGGCTGGAAACAATCTCTCGTGACGACCCAGCACATCACCCATCGCCTCCCCTCTTTGTATACCTATGGCAAGTTCAAGCAGCGCCTCCTTATGGGGCAAGCTCGTGATAGAGGCTGCTGTGGTATTAACTGCCTCCACAATTTTAAACCCACTTTTAAGCAATAATCCCAAGGTTCTCGTGATATTAGCCGACATATAATTTAGGTAAACGTGTCCGGCTATCGGAATACCCAGTAAAAGAAGTTGATAGAATTTTTTAATCTTGGGGATATTGGAACTCAAGATGAAACCAATAACTAAAAGCACACCGCCGACAAGCACTAATATATAATTATTTTTTAGAAAATCGGCACTAGCAATTAAAATCCTTGTCGTTAAGGGCAACTCAGCTTTCAAGCTCACAAATATCGGCATAATTTTGGGCACGATTAAGAAAACCAAAACGCCCACGATACCCGCGGTCGCGAAAAGCAAAATAATCGGATAGACCAACGCTCCCATAACCTTCGATCTTAATTGCTTACTTTTTCTCAACTCATTAGCCAAGAAATTTAAGTTATCCGAAAGAGTTCCCGTCATCTCTCCCAAGTTAATAATGTTAATAAACAATTCTCCAAAGGCACGCACATTAGTTGCCAGAGCATCTGACAACGTGTGACCATTTTCTACCTTCTGAATTGCTTCCTGTAAAATACGCTTAAAGTTTCTGCTTTTAACCTGAGACCTAATAAGTTTCAAACCTTCAAGGGTGCTAATTCCGGAGCGCAAAATCATTGCAAGGTGCTTCGAAAAAAGCACTCTTTCTTCTATAGAGATTCTAGTGAGACTACGGCTCAAATATACTTGCTTTCTAATAGGTACTTCTTTATTCATGCATTACACGCAGTATTTCCTCTATCGAGGTAAGACCCGCCTTAGCCTTAGCAATTCCATCTTGAAGCATGGTCGTCATCCCCTCAGCAATAGCGATATTCTCTATTTCATCTGAGTTTGCTCTCGCACTAATTGCTTCCCTTACTTTCGGAGAAACTTGTAATACTTCGTATATAGCCATCCTTCCTTTATATCCAGTACCATCGCATTCGGGACAACCTTTGCCGTAATAAAACTTATCTGTGGGAGTTACCATTGAAAGAGACCTCTGCAAGGCAGCAAATTCTATGGGGGTAAAGCTCTTCACCTCCCTACACGTAGTACATAACTTCCTAATTAATCTTTGACCAATTGCGATATCTACTGTTGAGGCAATCAAAAATGGCTCCACTCCCATATCAATCAGCCTAGGCAAGGTTGTAGAGGCATTGTTTGTATGAAGCGTTGATAGAAGTAAGTGACCGGTTAGAGCTGCGTTCACCGCAATATTAGCGGCCTCAGTATCCCTAATCTCTCCAACCATGATGATATTAGGATCTTGTCTTAAGATGGAACGTAAACCGTTAGCGAAATCTATACCCACAGAATGATTCACCTGAACCTGCGTTATCCCTGCCATTGAGTATTCGATTGGGTCTTCAATGGTAATTACAGTCACCGTAGGTGAGTTTAGAATCTTCAACATCGTATAAAGTGTAGTGGTCTTGCCTGACCCAGTAGGCCCAGTTGATAGAATCATTCCATAAGGATCACTGATGGCCTCTTTCACAATTTCCAAGTCCCTCTCTGAAAAGCCAAGGTTCTCCAAAGTAAATTGCTCTCCAACCTCAACCAAAAGACGCATCACCGCGTTCTCCCCAAAGTAGGTAGGCATAATGGAAAGACGAATGTCAAAACGTAGATTGTTCCTTGCAGAAGTAAATTTAATTCTTCCATCCTGGGAGGCTTGGTGTTCATCGGTGCGTAACCCTGAAAGTACTTTTAACCTACTAATAATTGATGGGTGGAGTTTCTTAGAAACAGTAGAGATGTCTTTCATAATTCCATCCACACGAAAACTAATCCCTACCTTATCTTCCTGAGGATCAATATGAATATCAGAAGCCCTTGATTGATACGCACTTTCAATAATATCTTGGACAAGATCGATTATAGATAAATCATCTATAGGAGTATCTCTTGAAGCGGCTAACAAAGCTGCACCGGGTATTGAAACTGGCGCCCTGGAACTACTTTGTTCATCTTTTCCTTTTGAAGGGTTCTTTGGCTCTGTCGGCATAAGTTGTTCTAATAAAACTATACACCCTGCACGTCAAAATGTCCCCCATTTTTACTCACATTTGATCTCCACACACACAACGAAACCTTTTGCGGGTTCCCGTTGTGTATCAGGTTGTAACCTCCAATCTAGATGTCTAATCCGATATTGGTTTTGATCATCGTGCGTAGGCTTATATCGTCATCTACATTGTCAGGTTCATTGTCATTACTATCATCTCCTTCATCTTGCCCATTTCCATTATTGTTATTGTCTTCTGCACCGTTACTCACTTCGTCTACATCCTCAGTATTTTGCTCATCATCATTCTGATTACCCAAACCTCTTAGATTCACGCTGGCGCTGCCATTAACGTTGATTCTGAAAGACGTCCAGGCTCTCATCATTACTTCAGCTTGATGCGTCAAACGCAGTGAAACCTGGAAATACTTGAAAGCGGCTCCAAAATCTCCATCGGTTAGTGCCACCTCACCATTCGCGTCGGCATCCTCGGCTGCATTGATTAAGACTTGTATATCAGTCTCGAATTCATTATCCAATTGAGGTGTGTACTTATTGAGTAAGTTTTTAGCATCATCAATTCCATCTTCTGATTGCTCTTTCTTTACTTCGGCTACATTCTCTAACCTCTTGGATTCATCTTCACCCTGGTCGTCATCTACATTAACGTATCCTTCCGCTTGGGTTCGTATTCCCTCAACTGTTCTCAACCGACTATTTACTCTGGCCGACATATCATCCAAATTATTTCCTGTTGTCGAATCGTTATCGCGAGAGATTCTATTTATCAAGTCCTCGTGTGCATTAAGGAGAGCTTCTAGGTGAGAGCTTATCTCCGCAGCCGCCTCAAATTTACCAGCCGCTTCCAATTTAGCTATCAACTCCAATGTTTTCTCCATGTGTTGTTCAAAGTTTGCTCCTGCTTCTTCTTCTATCTCAACATTTAACAGCCCTCTAACCGCAAGCTCCTGAATTTCTTCTATCCTCCTCGCGGCCAAATTGCTTTGGTGTTCGGCCTTCATCGTGTCTGTCAAAGACAGAGTGTCTACAATACGTTCATTCAACCCTACCTTCATAGGGTAAAGAAAATCGCCTGGCAAAGAACCATTAGCTGCAAGGGCCGTACCTCCACTAACTGCTACAATCAAAGCTAAAAATATTGGCATAAACTGTAATATTGGTTTTATTGGTATTATTGACCTTTGATATCCAAGACGAACTCTTCGCTCATTTATTACGGGCTGGTTATCAATGTGTACCTCCAAAATCCTACCAATGTTAACCCTCTCATCTTTAGTGAGAGTCACTTTCTTTGCTTCTTCTATGAATTTTTTAAAATTATTTTCCATTTTCTATTAACTCCTTTACTTGTTTTAAACCACGATTAACGCGTACTGCCACATTGCTGACGGTTTCACCAGTAATGCTCGCTATCTCTTTAAGGCTCAACTGATCAATATATCTCATGATCACTGCATCTTTATATTTTTCATCCAATCCCTGAAGTACTTCGAAGACGTGGCCGAATCCGATTGATACCTCTACGTCGGTCTCTATAGTAGTGGACTCATCTTTTATATCCACCCCAGACTCTCGCATGGCTTCAACTGAAACCGTCTCTCTACGCGCCCTATATTCATCGATAATCAGATTATTGGCTGTCTTATATAAATAGGCTTTAAGGTTCTTTATCTCCTCTCTCTCATTCGCCAAAACGTTCCAGACCCTAATGAATGTCTCCTGCATTAGATCCAGCGCCCTTTCTCTATCAGACAAGCGAAAAAAGCAATGTCTAAACAGCGCATCAGACAAGTCGTCGTAAGTTTTTGCAAATTCCTTTCTCAAGTTGAACTTATCTTTACGCATATATAGTGACGGCCTTCCCTCCCCTTTTATACAAACTCCCGCCCGGAGGCGTATAAAACCTTGTTCGCTATCAATAAGAATACCTCCTATGCGAAATTGTACTAGATTCTGTCGCGACAGAACAACAAAAACCGCCCCTTCGGGCGGTTTTTGTTCACTGATTAAAGCCTAACCTTGGGTGCTTAGAGTCCGAACTCCTCGTCCCAACTGTCTGGATCGTCAGCGAGTGATACGTCAGTACCCACTGGGTAGAATCGGACCTGAAGAAGTTTCAAGCCGTGATTGTCGTATTCCCAGTACTCATTCTCGATGATGTCGCTGAAGATGGGTACGCGAACGTACTCCACATCATCTGCAACTCCGTCGCCGTCGAGGTCAACCTCTACTGCAAAGACAATCGTTAAGAGTTCTGCAGTAACGTTACTGAACGTCGACTTGCCCTTTGTGCGCAAGGTGATTTCTTGACCAACTTGCTCGAGCGAGCATTCGCCGCCGAATTCACCAGCTTCGTTAAGCGTGTCGACGAAGTCACCCGAAAGGAGACC
>CAZSWG010000044.1:0-4351 GCA_964610795.1 uncultured Candidatus Saccharibacteria bacterium
AGACACTGGAATTAAACGCCAAAAGGCGAACGATTTTGGGTAAAGGAGTAGAAAGTCTAAGAGAGGCTGGGTTTGTGCCAGCTGAGCTTTATGGCAGCAAGGTAGATAATGTCCACTTGGAATTGAGCGAGGTAGAGTTTGGTAAGGTATATAAAGAAGGCGGAGAGAACACCATTGTGAATGTGAAGTTTGATAATGAGTCCAGACCAGTCCTAATTCATTCAGTACAATTTAACCCAGTAGACCAAAAAGTCTTAGCTGTGGATCTATATCAAGTAAATCTTACGGAGAAAATTATAACCAACGTTCCGTTAGAGTTTGTGGGCGAATCAAATGCAGTTCAAGAATTAGGTGGAGTCTTGATCAAGGCGCTAGATGAAATTGAAGTTGAAGCTTTGCCCATGAATATTCCTCATTCTATAGAGGTAGATATCTCTGTATTGGATGATTTTACAAAGAGCATCACTGTAGCTGATCTAAAGGTAGAAGGGGATTTTGAAATTAAGACAGATCCGGAGGCTGGTGTGGCTAGTGTTGCTGAACCTAGAGTAGAAGAAGAGGAGCCCGTTCAGGAAGTGAGTATTGAAGATATTGAGGTGGAGGCTAAGGGTAAGAAGGAATCTGAGGAGGAGATTGCAGAGGGAGAGAAACCTGAAGAGGGAGAATAACGTATAATTAAGTAGTAAATGAGATTAAAGCCTCGACTACTAATCGAAATTAGGAGAGAAGGTGTGGATGTGTATTCTTCAGAACCTCTGAGGGTTAATTTAAACAAACACACCGCCAAGAAGAATAGCCGCTTTGCCAGGCCCGCTTTTATGTTTGTCTTGATAGCCATCGTGGCTATATCGCTGGATGCATCAGTTTTTGCTCCAATTGGAGGAGGAGCAAGAGCTTTAACTATTGATCAAGAGAGACAACAACTAGAAGACCAATTAAAAGAATATGAAGATCAAATTCTGGAATATGAGAAAACCGTTACTTTATATCAGCAAAAAGGTAATACATTGCAATCGGAGGTAGATAGATTGAAATCAAAAATATCATCTATCAATGGTCAGATCAGTCAGATTAATAAAACTTTAAATACTCTTAATGGTCAGATCCAAACTACTTCTTCTAAAATAACTGATACCCAAGGGAGAATTGATCGTAGTAGGGAAGCATTGGGGGGGATTATAAGAAGAGTTGATAAAGATGATGAGAAAGGTTTAGTTGAAATATTACTTGAAAACCAAAACCTTTCGGAGTTCTTTGTAAATGTGAATGATTTAGTAATACTTCAAGAAAACTTGAAAGAAACTTTGGATGACTTGGATATTCTAAGGGGTGATTTGATAACCCAGAAAGAACTTCTGGCACTTGAACGATCTGATGTGGAGGTGTTGCGTTTATATCAGGTTAAACAAAAGGAAGAAGTGGAGGATGTAAAAGCAGAACAAGATCAACTGTTGGCTGTCACTAAAGGACAAGAGGCTGCCTATCAAACCTTATTAGCGCAAACCGAAGCAACCGCATCGGAAATTAGGGCTCGTATCTTCCGCTTACTTGGAGGTGGACAAATGAGCTTCGAAGAAGCATATAAGTTTGCTAAGTTTGCTGAGCAGCGTACCGGAGTGAGAGCGGCATTGATCTTGGCAGTACTTGATAGGGAATCTGCTTTGGGGAGAAACGTAGGGCAGTGTACATATCACACTGCCATGGCTCCGGGTCCACCTGAATCAAGTAGAGACGATGTTACTCCATTTCTTGCCATAACTAAGAAACTGAATTTAGATCCAGATGAAACGTTGGTTTCATGCCCGATTGTGTCGGATGGAGCATATGGAGGAGCTATGGGTCCTGCTCAATTTATCCCAACTACTTGGGTTGCATACGAGTCTCGTATAGAGGCCGTTACTGGCTCACGCCCCGCTAGCCCATGGAGAAACCTAGATGCATTCGTAGCATCTGGTTTGTATTTGAAAGATTCTGGTGGAGCTACCAATGAGTTAGCTGCAGCGGCCAGATATTACTGTGGAGGAAACTGGCAAAGAAGCGTTTGTATGAATGTATATGGTGCCGCGGTCATTAATAGAGCTGCACAAATCCAAAAGGATATCGATATCTTGGAGCGTTAAGCCTCTTGTGCTTTTTCCGCTTCAACTTTTTTAAAGGCTTTTATTATAGGATCTATATCTCCTTCAAGGATCTTTTCTAAGTTGTGCCATTTTTTACCTATGCGGTGATCGGTGATTCTATCTTGAGGAAAATTGTAAGTACGAACTTTTTCTGATCTATCACCTGAACCTATTTGAGAGCGTCTCATCTCTCCTCTTTCTCCATGTTCTTTTGCAATCTGCATTTCATAAAGTTTGGAACGCAAAATTTCCATGGCACTTTCACGATTTGCTTGTTGGCTTCTGCCGGCTTGAGAGGTTACAACTAAACCACTTGGTTTGTGTAACAACCTTACGGCTGTTTCCACCTTATTTACGTTTTGTCCTCCAGGTCCGCTTGAACGAAAGAATGATACTTCGATATCTCCCTGATTAATTTCAACTTCTTTTGGTTCCACTACCGGCATGATAGCAACGGAAGCGGTTGATGTATGAATACGTCCAGCTTTTTCTGTTTTGGGAATTCTTTGTACGCGATGTACACCAGATTCATATTTAAGGGCGTCGTATACACCTTCACCCGCAATTTGGGCGATAAAAGTTTTATATCCTTCTACGGAGCTCTGGTTAAAATCCAAAACCGTTATTTTCCAACCTACATTTTCTGCGTAGCGTTGGTACATACGTACTAGGTCGCTAGCAAAAATGGCGGCTTCGTCACCGCCTGCTCCGGCGCGTATCTCCAGGATGGCTTTGTCCATCTACTTCTTTTTGGTCTTAGCTTTGGTTGTTTTAGGCTTGCTCTTAGTGGCGTTACCTGCAGCTTTTGCTTGGCGTGCTTTGAATTTCTCAACTCTTCCGGCGGTGTCGATAAGTTTTTCTTGACCGGTAAAGAATGGGTGGCAGTTGGAACATATTTCAACCTCCATCTTCTCTTTAGTGGAGCCAATTTCATAGGTTTTTCCGCAAGAACAGACAATCTGTGCTTTGGGGAAATATGTAGGATGAATATCTTGTTTCATGGCTTAATAACTGTGGCTATTATCAGTGATTACCTATATATAGTCAACAATTGGCTTAAATACTAGACTTCACGGGGGATAATTGGCACGATTCCTCACTATATTGACTTATTCGTCAAATTGTGGTAGTAATAGATTGTTTCGTGGGACAGTCTGTTATATAAGATATCCTACGATAGTTCCTTTATTTCAATATAAGGACTTACTAAAAGCCAATCGAATCAGTGTACCTGCTCGCCATTACATGTGGTTGGCAGCTACACTGATTCGATATACAGCCAACAACCAATGATCGGAGGAGACCGTGTCACCGAGTGTGAAAGAGATCCTTGCCGGGAACGGTGGGGACAAGAAGATGGAAGCGGCTGCCGCTGAGGCAGCGACGCGCCGTGCGCGCAAGCGCTGGTACGTCAAAAAGTCGAAAATGCTGGATGGGGAATCTTTCCCCCCTGCATCCGACTGGACGGTGCACGAGATCCCCAATGATCAAGTTGCTCTGGAGCCCCCCGCAATCCTGGAAGTCATCCCTCGTGGTCATCTGACAGACGAGCAGATCGAACTCCGGAAGGAGGGGAAGGCTCCTTATGCACCAGGGCGATGGACGTTGATCTTCAAGGATTCGGATGTGATCGTGATGGGGCGTCATTATCCCCCGACCGTCGAAACCGACGAGATACACGACACGGCCGAGAAGCCGCGTCGAGATCCGAAGTCGGAGAAGCCTTCCGTAGTAGAGGATCCCTGTGGGGCTCCCAAGCGGAAAGGGGGGAGCTGTGGTTCCCCGAAGAAGCTGTGCAACGATGTGAAGCACGTTGCCTGGCGTGAGAAGCACAAGAAACACGAAGCCGCCGATGATGGTGGCGGAGGAGGTACACCCGTGTCCAAAGACGACACAACCAAGCCCGCCGGCGACACCGGCGACGACACCGAGGCCAAGATGGTCAAGGTGTTGAAGAAGTTGGTCAAGACGATGGGTGCCGGGTTCGACAAGACTCTGGAGGCCCTCACCGGCCTCAAGGAGTCGGTGGAGACTGAGGGAAGCATGACGCGGAAGACGGTGACGGATTCTGCGACGCAGGTGGAGCGGGATCGCGAGACCCTGCTCGCTGCGGTGCGCAACCTCGGTTCGACTCCACCTCCGGCGACGTCCTCGGGACGTCACTGGTCACCTTGGCTGACGGCCCTGTTCGGGGTCTTGGGGTTCATCGCCCTGATGACCATCGGGTTCGT
>CAZSWG010000045.1:0-4295 GCA_964610795.1 uncultured Candidatus Saccharibacteria bacterium
ATCGAGACTGCCACAAAGCCAACCACCACACCCATGAATATCATTAGAACTGGCTCTATCGCATTTGATAAGTTCTTGGTCAGATCTTCTACATCATCTTCATAGAGTTGAGATAGATACATAAAAGTATCCGATAATCTTCCAGTCTTTTCACCAATAGCAATCATCTCAGCCAATAGGCTTGGGAATATATCTGGCCTCTTGGCTAGCTGACTGGAAATAGTCTCACCGTGGATAATCTTGTCCAAAAAGCCCTTAAACTGTCTTTTATAAACCATATTTGTAATAGTATCTGAAGTTATTCTTAAGGCATCAATAACACCTATATCTGTTTTAAGAAGAAGTCCTAAGGTGCGTGTTATATTGGCCATCTGATAACTTAAAGCCACTTTCCCTAATAAAGGAATCTTTAAAATTATCCTATCCCAAGCGTAATGGGCTCTTTCTTGGGTTGAGACTAACCAATACAAAAATATAATTACTCCCACGGTGCCCAAGATAACCCACAAACCCCACTGCAAAAGAAAAGCACTTAGCCACACTAGGGCTCTGGTTGTGAATGGTAAATCAACCTGCAAGCTATCAAATATGGGCATAAGTTTCGGGAAAATATAAACCATAAGTAATCCTGTTATTCCCAAGGTAGCTATTACTATCAGTACCGGATAAACGAGCGCCCCGAACACCTTACGGCGTAAACGCTGCTTTTTCTCAAGTTCTTCTGCTAAATAACTTAAACTCTCATCAAGAGTTCCACTAGTTTCTCCTGTATGTATGATATTAATAGCAAAGTCTCCAAAAACCCTATGAAATTTACCTAAACTTTTAGCCAAAAATTGACCATTCGATATGTCTTCAATGATCTGGTTATACATATTTAACTTTCCCTTGGAACGCGCCTGACGCTTTAAAATATTCAGACTATCTAGTATCGGGACACTAGCGTGAATCAAAAAAGATAGCCTCTTAACAAAGTGGACCTGTTCCTTTATGGGAAGTTTGAAACGCGATTTACTCATGAATTACACGTAGTATCTCCTCTACTGTAGTTATACCCATTGCAGCTTTATTAAATCCATCTATCAGCATAGGCGTCATACCTTTCTTGATAGCTAATTTTCTAAGGTCCGAAGTTGAAGCTCGACGCAAGAAGGAATCCCTAATTTCATCATCAACTAACATAACTTCATTAATGCCAACTCTCCCGTGGTAACCAGTGCCGTTACAGTAATCACATCCTATCCCCCGCATAAAGGTTTGTTTCTCTCCCGCTACCCCTTCGAGTAGAACACTGCCCAAGCTCTTTTTTTCGGCGTCGGTAAGTTCATGTTTTTCGCCACACTTAGGACAAATACGCCTTGCTAACCTCTGGCCAATAATTAAGTTAACCGTAGAGGCCACCAAATATGGCTCTACGTTCATATCTAACAAACGAGGAAGTGAAGTTGCAGCATCTGTGGTGTGTAGTGTAGAGAAAAGAAGGTGTCCTGTAAGAGCCGTATTTACTGCCAAACCAGCAGTTTCTGAATCGCGAATTTCTCCAACCATAATAATGTCTGGATCCTGACGCAAAATTGATCTTAAACCACTAGAAAAAGTTAGGTTACTATGAGTATTAGCTTGTATTTGCTCCACTCCAGAGATGGCATACTCTATTGGGTCTTCAATTGTGATAATAGAAACATCTGGCTTATTTAACATTTTAATAAGCGTATATAGCGTAGTTGTTTTCCCTGAACCAGTGGGTCCAGTAGATAGGATCATTCCAAATGGTCTTCCAATTGCATCCTTAATCTTTTCTTCATCTTCTTTGCTAAACCCAAGAGTATCTAATCCAAATTGCTCTGATTTATCAGCTAAGATACGCATCACAGCATTCTCGCCGTGATGAGTAGGAACAATAGAAACACGCACATCCACTGGTCCTGCATTTCCTAGCACTATACGAAAGCGGCCGTCTTGAGCAGACTGATGTTCATCGGTGCGTAGTCTCGCCAGAATCTTTACACGAGAAATAACTTCATTATGAATATGAGAGGGGATTTCGAAAGAATCCTGCAAAACACCGTCTATGCGCAAACGAACCCTTACTTTTTGCTCTACAGGAGTTATACGTATATCGGAAGCACGCACCGCATGTGCGTACTCTACTAAGGAATCTACCAACTCTACTATTGATATATCAGTATTCCCCTTGAGGTCCTTTTTGATCTTTTTTTCTAACGCAATCGCAGAAGACATCGTAATATTATAAACTTGCGCCTTAATGCCCAATAGATAGCACCATCACATAGTCCTAGCCGTTGACGGGCCATCCCCATAAGAACAAAAGCGTAACCATCAGGATATGTAGAATGCCCATAGAATGCAAATTTAAATCCCTAAGAAAGCCTAGGTTTTATGCGAAAACCCTGATTAATTCGTTAAATTTAGAGATTCTTTCCTTAATAATTGGAACCCCAATTTTTACCCCCTCCGCGCCACAAGCCTTGGCAAAATGGATGATAAATGGGTCTTCCACTTCACCGGATCTATGAGAAATAATTCTCGCGACATCAAATTTCTTAGCTGTATTTAACGCATTACATGTTTCTGTAACCGTTCCAATTTGGTTAGGTTTTATAATGACTCCGTTAATTGCATTACCAGCATATTTTTCTATAGCCTCCTGGTTCGTAACAGTTAGATCGTCCCCTATTAGCAGTTTGCTATCTCCATAAAGTTTAAACAGCGCTTTAAAGCCCTCTTCATCATTTTCAGCAAATGGATCCTCAATGGATTCCAAGAGAACAAATTGATCAAAAAAATTCTTGTACGTGTTATCTAATTCATCTGTAGCCATAGCTTTACCATCGAATTTATAGCTTTGATCATCGAAAAAACTAGAAGCCGCTGCATCAATTCCCAAAGTAAATCTCTCTTTGCCATCATATTTATTTAACAGTTCTGTTAAAACACCTAGGGGCTCTGAATTGTTCGCAAAGTTTGGAGCATATCCCTGTTCATCTCCTAATGGAACAATCGTTTCATTATGTTTTGCCAAAAACACTTCTCCAAGTTTTCTATATAGATCTTTTAAATCGGTTATTGTGTCTGCGATCTTTTCATGGCCCGTGCTTATTATCTGAAATTCTTGAATATCTAGATTATTCTTGGCGTGCGCACCACCGTTTATCATATTGGCAAAAATTTTAGGCGCAGTTACGCCTTGAACATCACCAAAGAATTCCGCCCTCAATAGTTCCCATAATTCAACTTCCCTTGCATGAGCCATGGCTCGCGCAAACGAGATTGAAATACCTAACATCAGATCACCTCCCATCTTGGACTTGTACTCTGTCCCATCGTAACCGATCAAGAACTCATCCATCTCGGATACCGAAGCAAACTCCCTCCCAATCAATTCTGCTTCTAAACCAGCCTCCAACACTAGCTTTGCGCTTTCTGGGCCCAAAGAAACAGCTTCGCGAGATCCCCTACTCTTGCCTGAAGGAACCTGGGTTTTAAACGAATGCCCCTCACTCGAAAGAGTAACTTCAACAGTCTTCTCGCCTCGCGAGTCGAGGATTTCACCCACCTCAACCCTATCTATTTTCATTTGATTTCTGGTATGAGATTTATAGGTTTCCCCGCAATAAAAGCCTCTATATTATTAAGAGTCGTATCGAGAATCTCAGCCAATGCCTCATTGCTGTTAAAAGCATTATGTGGGGTAATAATCACGTTTGGCATATCCATAAGAATGTGATCGTAAAGCACATTTTTGAGAACCTCTTCTTGAGGATGAGGACTTGCGAGAAAAGCCAATTCATCTTTAATTTCTCCCTCCTCTTCTAATACATCTAAGCCTGCACCGGATAGTATTCCTTCTTTCAGTGCCATCACTAAAGCTTCCGTTTCCACTATCCCACCTCTGGCAGTATTTACCAAGAGAGCTCCCCTTTTGATCTGCTTAACGTTATCCATATTAATAAGGTGGTGAGTAGAATCATTATATGGAGCATGTATCGTAATAACATCTGACCTACCAAGAAGTTCCTCTAAAGAAACATATTCCATTCCTAATTTTTCTCCGAACTCTTTATTTGGATATGGATCAGTCGCGATAATTTTCATTTCAAGACCACTCGCTATCTCAGCGACCTGTTTTCCAATCCTTCCAGTACCAACAATACCAAGCGTTTTACCCTTTAGTTCAAAACCGCGAAGACCCTCCGGTGAAAACAGCGACGTTTCTTTAATTCTATCAACGGCTGGATAAATTTTTCTTGCCAAGCTTAATATCAATCCGAAAG
>CAZSWG010000046.1:0-4189 GCA_964610795.1 uncultured Candidatus Saccharibacteria bacterium
CTATCGACGTCTCTTGGTTGTGCGCCTCTTAGCTGTACGCTTTACCGCTTTCTTTGCAGTACGCTTTACTGTGCGCCTCTTAGCGGGAGCTTTCCTACGAGCAGCCTTTCTGCGTGCAGGAGCTTTACGTGCAACTTTCTTGCGCGCTACCCTTTTTTTCTTTGCAGGCATGTATTTAAACTTATCTGATAACTGATACGAAGTGACGACCACTCACATTCGTCAGCCTTAATATAATTGTACGAGAAAAGAAATATAAAAGTATATGTGCATAACTTACAAAATTAATTTTACAGATTTTTTAAATCTAAAATTCTTCCTAAACTTTCTATTTGTGTTTTCACATACGTTGGAATTCCAACAATACAACCCGAATCCATAATTGCTATTCCTCCAGAATTTCCTTGATCAATTTTCGCAGAAGTTTTTACGTAACGTTCACCAGAACGAAATTCAAAACCAGAAACAATTCCGTCGGTAACTGTTAAACTTTCTCCACCAATGCCAGGATATCCCAAAACAGATATATGATCTCCAATACTCACGGCATCACATACAGTTACCGTAGAATCCTCAAGTGCATATGAAGCTAAATTTGATATTAGGCCTGCTCTTTTATTGTTTTCCACCTCTAGTGGCTTCAAATATGCAATGTCTACGCCCTCGCGGAACAAAATATGTCCCCTACTTTTATATACAATATAGTCTTCGGAATTATCCGGATCAGGATAAACCGCTATCACACACTGCGAAAAACCACTCTCGTCTGTTTCAATAACATGTAGATTAGTCTGAATGTAGTATGAACTTCCATCTCCAAAGACGTCTCCGGCGAACAATACTCCAGATCCCTGCTGAAGATCATCTGTGAGCGTACTTTCTACACACACTAACCTAACTACCGATGGAGCGTATTGATTAATAATAGTGCCAGCCGAAGTTGTTTCTGCAACAACCGTTGATTCCTGCAAACTATCTAGTGCGCCCTGCAACAGATTTTCGTTCTCTTGAACCTTAGCTAATTCTTCTTTTTGTAAATCGATAGTCTCTTGTTGAGATGTAATAGTGCTCTCATTTTCCCCACTCAACTGATTAATTTGTTCTTTTGCTATATCTAGTTCTTTTCTCGTTTCCGAATACAACCCATAGCTAGATAGGGATATCACTACCAAAAGCGCAAACCATAGAGCATGTTTATTGTCCTCCATATATACTTGAAAATTCTAACTCAACTAAGCAATAAGTAAAAACGCCCCATACGGGGCGTTTAGCTATCCGCAACGACTAAAGCCGCAACTTTTGCATTCGATACACCCTTCAGACATTACAATCTGCCCACCGCACTCAGGACACTCTGGCATGTATCCATAATCAGCTACATCTCTAGTCGAAGATTTAACTTCATTAACAATTTTAAGTTCATCCTCAACTGTAGCCATTACTACCTCACCATCGAAATCGAGACCTTCGCCACCGTTAATGTGTTCTTCCAATATTTTTGCTATAGCATCTGGCAATGAGAGAATAGTACCCTTGGCTGTCATAGTAACCATTGGACCTCTGATTCCTTTTAAGTGATCTACTATGTATCGCGCATTAATGTTTGACCTTAAGGCCAAAGAGATTAGACGACAGATAGCCTCTGTCTGTTCTTGAAAGTAACCACCGCTCTTACCCAGCGTAGCAAACACCTCGAATGGCCTACCGCTCTCATCTGAGTTAATCGTGATAAATAGTTTTCCGTAACCGGTACGCACTCTGTATGTCTTTCCACTCAAGACCTCTGGACGCTCACGCTCCTGCAAAGTCATATCTACACTTCTCGCTACTTCCAGAGTTACTTCTTCTCTCTCTACTACCTCTGTTCTTGTTTGGGTTGGATCTTCTGTGGTTTTTACAATTTCGCTTTCATTTTTACCCACGTTTAAGATTTGAATAGTGCGGCTGCCATCTCTGTAGACCGTACAGCTCTTACATTTCATTTTCCAAGCACCAATGTATGATTGTTTAACATCTTCAAGCGTAGCTTCATTTGGAAGATTAATAGTTTTTGAAATCGAATTATCTACATTCCTCTGGAATGAAGATTGCATGACGATATGATCAGGACCAGATATATCCATTGCTACCACAAAAGTGTCTCTTAAATCCTTGGAGAGTTCCGCCATATGCTGAATGGTGCCTTTGGCAACAACTTCTTGTTTAATGGCTTCTTTCTCTTCCTTAGAAAATCCCTTTTGATCTAGTGCAGTTTCAAAGTGACTATTTAGATACTGATAAAATTCTCCATCTTTATCTTGCTTAATAAAGGCCAATGCAAAATTGGGCTCTAATCCAGATGAACAATCGAACATCATAGCGATAGAACCAGTTGGAGCAACGGTGGTCAATGCAGCGTTGCGCATCTTCACTTTCTTCTTACCCTTAGCAAACACTGACTTTTTCCAGTTTGGAAATTCTGCCTTCTCCTTAGCTAAATCACGCGAGGTCTTGTGTGACTCTTCTTGGATAATGCCCATTGCCTTCTCCGCCATTGCATATCCTTCCTTTGAGTTGTACTTAATGCCTAATTGGTAAAGCAAATCTGCAAAACCCATGATCCCCAACCCAATACGGCGGTTTTTAATAGCCATTTCACTCACTTGAGGTACTGGGAAATCAAATTTATCGATCACGTTATCTAACATACGCACAGAAATGCGTGTTACCTCTCTAAGCCTCTTCTCATCTAACTTTCCACTCTTCACAAAGGCAGCTAGGTTAATAGAACCTAGGTTACAGTTGTCATAAGCGTGCAAGAACTGCTCTCCACAAGGGTTTGAAGAATATATAGGACCTAGATCTGGAAGAGGATTCTTGCGGTTTACCTCATCAATGAAAACCACACCTGGTTCACCATTAGTCCAAGCATAACGAGCTATCTCATCAAATACCTGCCCTACAGTAATATTTAGAGGTTCTACGCCACTCACGCTACCATTCGGGTTGCGCAACACCTTGTGTGGCCTAACTTTCTTTCCCTTCCACGTGCAGTACCATTGCTTATCTGGGTGCTCAAGAACCTGTTTCATAAAGCGATCGGAAAGTTTTACCGAAATATTGAAATTACGAATATCTCCCTCCTTTACTTTTGAAGTAAGGAAATCATAAAAGTCTGGGTGCTCGACGCTAATCATCGCCATGTTAGCCCCGTGCCTTCCTTGCTGCTTAATAGTGCCAAACGCAGCATCATATACTTTTAAGAAAGATAGTGGACCCGAAGAAACTCCCTTAGATGTTTTTGTTGGTGAAAATGTTGGACGCAATTCATCAAGTGCAAATCCCAAACCGGATCCTGCTTGTTGCAAAAGTGCTGCATCTTTTAAAGTTTGAAAGATCCCCTCCATTGAATCTTTGATTGGCAATACAATACAGTTAGCTACTACTTTTGTACCTGCTCCGGAGTTAGTGATAGTTCTCCCCGCTGGGGTAAACTCCTTATTCATCATTACCTCCAAGAAATCTTTCTCTATTTTCTTTACCTCACTCGCTTTCTTTCCGTAATTTAATTCTACTGCTGCTAAATCTTTCGATACGCGCTCCAACATGTCTGCTGGAGTTTCTTTTTTACCTTTAGCATCTTCCCAAAGATAACGCTTGTTCATCATCTTCAGAGCATTCTCTGAATATGATTTATTAATTTTATCCTTAAGTTGTTTATTCATATCTTTTGGGAGGTGTCTTTGATCGTAGACTCATTTTACTCACCCTACTCCCTTTCTCAAAATGCTCCAACTGTGGATAACAAAAGCGACTCCTCTCCGAAGTCGCTTTTCTTTCTTAAAATTTCCCACTAGCGCCTCTTTCTGCGTCTTAAAAACGCTGGAATCTCCCAAATATCCTCACTTTCACCCTCTTTTGCATCTGCTTCTTGTATTTTTCCTTTTCGGCGAGGCTTCTCTATCACACCTTCCTCAAATTCATCCTCGCGTTTCTCTTCGTCCGGTTCCACTACAACTCCACCTTCATCCAAGGGTTCGTCACTTCCCATACTAAAGAGTCCAAAACGATCCGGATCTCTTAATTGGTGAGAGTGATTGAATCCAGTAGCAATCAAAATTATCTTAATCGTTCCCTTAGCCAATCTTCTATCGTGATATGCCCCAAAAATTATCTTTGCTGCAGAATCAACATTCTCGGTTATAATTTG
>CAZSWG010000047.1:0-3921 GCA_964610795.1 uncultured Candidatus Saccharibacteria bacterium
AGATTGATCCGTACGTAAATGTAGATGCAGGCACTATGAACCCCACCGAACACGGTGAGGTTTTTGTTTTAGATGATGGATGGGAGTGTGATCAAGACCTTGGGAACTACGAGCGTTTTCTAGATAAGAATTTTTCTCAAGCCAATTGTCTTACCACCGGTAAGGTTTATCTTTCAGTCATCAATAAAGAAAGAGCCTTAAGTTACGGAGGTAAATGCGTGGAAGTGGTGCCCCACATTCCACTGCAAATTATTGAAGACATAAATGCTGCTGCAAAAAAGGATAAAGCAGAAATAGTATTGGTGGAGATAGGGGGAACTGTTGGAGAATATCAAAACATTCTTTTTTTGGAAGCCATTCGCTTTTTGAAATTGAAGCACCCCAAAAATGTTGTTACGATTTTGGTTAGTTATCTTCCGCTACGAAACAACGACAATGAGTTAAAAACCAAACCAACCCAATATGCAGTGCGAACGCTCAACTCAACAGGAATTCAACCGGATATAGTTTTGGCTCGCGCCTCAGTTCCGTTAGATCAAAAAAGAAAAGAGAAAATCGCCATCAACTGTAACCTTGAGGTGGAAGACGTAATTTCTGCTCCTGACGTGAACGATGTATATGAAGTACCACTGGAGCTAGAAAAAGCACATATAAGTAAACGCATTCTTGCAAAGTTTGGATTGAGAGCCAGAAAAAAAGACTTGAAAGAATGGTCCGCCCTAGTACGCAAGATCAAGAGACTCAAAAAGACCGTGAGAATAGGTATCGTAGGTAAGTATTTTGGCACTGGGAATTTCATACTCACAGATTCATACCTTTCAGTTATAGAGTCGGTGAAGCACGCTGCCTATGAAATGGGATACAAGCCTAAAATTGACTGGATCGATGCGGGCCACCAAGGATCCCTTAGTAAATATCATGGCATTATCGTCCCTGGTGGATTTGGGGGTAGAGATATCGAGGGGAAGATAAAGGCTATTAAATACGCTAGGGAAAAGAAAATCCCATTCCTAGGTCTTTGCTATGGCATGCAGTTGGCCACCATCGAATTTGCTAGAAATGTAGTCGGAATGCGAGGGGCAAACAGTACGGAGATAGACAAGAAAACCAAATATCCAGTAATAGATGTGATGCCCGAGCAGGTAGAAAAGCTCAAAAAGGCCAGCTATGGGGGCACAATGAGACTGGGTACGTATCTGGCCGTCCTCCGCGAGGGAACCATAGCCAGGAAGGCATATGGAGTAAGTAGGATTTCAGAACGCCACAGGCACCGATATGAGGTAAATCCAGAGTACATAGAAAGGCTTACTAAGAAAGGCCTGGTCTTCTCTGGTAAGTCTCCAAATGGGATTTTGATGGAAATAGCTGAGCTACCCCAAAATAAGCACCCATTTTTCTTGGGAACCCAATTTCACCCAGAGCTAAAATCTCGTCCCTTGTCTCCCCATCCTCTATTTAGGGAATTTATCAAAGCTGCTTTAGCAAAAAAGGGTAGGTGATATAATGCGGGTATGTTAGTTACACTCTATGGCGCCGATTCATATAGGCGCCTTAGAAAGCTGAAAGAGATTGTTGATGTATATACCTCGAAGCAGGGTAGCTTTTCTAGGGAACGATTTCCCCTTATAGAAAAAGAAGATTTTGATAACTTAAAAAGATTTCTTTCTGGGCAATCTATGTTTAGTGCCAAGAAATTGGTTATCCTAGATGAACCATTTGAATTTGAAGACACAAAAACCCTCAAAGAACTTCTCAAGGAATACAAAGACGATGAAGATACTACTATTCTGATCAATACAACCAAAAAGCACCCAGCCCCATTCAAGTTCATTGAAGAAAAGCCCAATAGGTTTGAGGACTTTCCCCTACTCAAAGGAAAAGACCTAACAACTTTTATTAAGAGAGAAGCTGATAGATGGGATATTTCATTAAACACGAAAGAGATAGAATCTATCGCAGATTCTTTGGGTTCAGACACATGGAAAATTGCTACTGAGTTGGAGCAAATAGCGCTAAAGAAATCAAAAAAACTTAATGCGAAAGATTTTACTACCCAAGCAGAATACTTCCCTAGTCTAAATGCCCTAAAGCGAGGCGCTAGCGTTGGCGAGAGATTAATAGCCCTTGAGAAACTAATTGGTGAACGAGGAGATGATCCCGCAAGGATCTTTAATGGTTTAGCATATCAACTAAAAAACGCCGATGAGGCGCAGATGTATGCAGACTATGATGTTGCAGTAAAAGCAGGAAAACTAGAATACGAAGAAGTGTTATTTGCTATAGCCTTGGGATTAGAGTTTAACCCTCTGGATTAGGGGCTACTGGTACGTTTGCCTTAACGAGTCTTTTGCTGAGACGAGACTTTAGTCTGGACGCTCTCCCCTTCTTAATTAAGTTAATACGAGCAGCTTTATCAAGCTTTTTGAATACATTAGGGAGCTTACCGGCTGCGCCTGTAGTATCCCCAGATTCAACAGTTTTTTTGTAATCTTTAATAACACTCAAAAGCTCGCGCTTTTTTCGCAGATTTAATACTTCTTTTCGCGCACTTTTCCTAAGAGCCCTCTTGGCCGCATTTGTGTTTGGCATTGGTGGTTAAGTATGTAGTTTTTGGTATTTCAGGTCAAGCTCAAATAATTCAATGGGGATGTAATCATCTGGGGAGTCCTGAATTGTAGATTAAGCATGTCTTCTAGATTAGCCTAGGAAAGATATGTAGATCAGAGCGCAAACCTTGTTATAATTAAAGTGTTCTACGGAGGAACGCTAAAAAATATGCAATCCGTGTAAAACAACAAACATGTTATACAGAAAATTAACCTACGAATATGTAAGGGGATTAATAGAGGGGGAGGGAACATTCACTTTTAGCACCTATAAAGCCAAAAAGAGAAAAGTACCCGCCTTTGTCTTAAGAATGAGTGCAAGAGACACAGCCCTAATAGAAGGCGTTGTAAAAACATTGGGACTAGATAGTAGGGTATATGTATATAATCACCAAGGACACGACGGCCATCAAAGACAACCTCAAGCAATGTTAATAGTGAGAGAGCTGGGAAATCTAAAAAACATAATAGTTCCCTTCTTCTACAATCAATTAGCTGGCAATAAAGCTTTTCAATTTGAAGATTGGCTTGAAAGTATAGGACATGATCCATGGGTTCCGGAGAGTTATAAGACAATCTATCGTCTCCACAAAAATGGATATTACAAGAAGAATCCTAAATTTTTGTAATCCTTGTAAAACAACAAACACTTTTAAAAACAGAATGGCTCAACCATGCGATTATCCGGTATTTTAGAGTTGACAAAAAATGTTTCACATGGCGTGTTAAACACATTTAGTCAACAAGTTATGCGGAAATTTTACATAATTTCCGCATGGTAAACGGTAATGGCAACATATGGCAATTGCCGAATAACCTGTGGAAACTGTGGATTACTTGCCGAAACGCCTTTCTATCTTGGAAAAAAGTGAAATTACAGAGTCAAGGTCTTTGTTGGTAAAAGCGGGCCACATTTTGGGGCTGAAGTGTAAAAGAGCATCTTTTGTATCCCACATCATAAAGCCGGTACTTATGTGGGGGATAGGAGTATCCTCTCCAGTTCGAATTAATAGATCTACTGGCGGGAGATCCTTTGTCCATAAATATGATTTGAGAATTTTGTCAGTTACTTTGCCAATTCCATCTTTGGCCATAGCATTCAAGGCAGAAAGCATTTCTCGATCACCGTTATAGCCAATCAAATAAGTAAGGTGATGCCGCGAGTGGTGTTTTGTTTTTCTTTCCACCTCCTTCATAACCCGCACCGTTTCTTTAGATAGTAGCTTTGCCCATTCGCCAATAAATCTAATGCGAACCTGCTTATCATAAATATCCTTATCAACAAGCGCCTTCTTCGCCCATGATCTATACATCT
>CAZSWG010000048.1:0-3808 GCA_964610795.1 uncultured Candidatus Saccharibacteria bacterium
ACATCCTCGAGAGATTGATACCAGTTTGCGGGAAGCGCAGGAAGCCAGAAGAGTTCTGGACCGTCTGGTCGGCTATGACCTTTCCGGATTGGTTTGGAAAAAGGTGCGTTATGGTTTATCTGCTGGTAGAGTGCAATCCCCCGCCCTGCGTATCATTATGGAACGCGAGCGCGAAATACGCGCCTTTAAGCCAATTACTTTTTGGGAAATATTTGCCAATTTAGAATCCAAGGTCAGACCTTCCAAAAATTCCCAAGGTCTGACCTTTGAATGTTCGGTTGAGCCAACAAAAAAAGAAGAGGTGGAAAAAATTCTTGAAGAAGGAAGAAAAGGTTCATGGAAAATAACAGACGTGAAAGAAACGAAAGTGGCGCGCGCTCCGAAGGCTCCCTTCATCACCTCGACCTTGCAACAAACAGCCAGTTCCCGGCTTGGTCTCGCGCCATCCCGCAGTATGTACTTTGCCCAGAGACTTTACGAGGCAGGACACATTACTTATATGCGTACTGACTCGACCAATCTCGGTGGTCAAGCCAAACTTGAGATTGAGAAAGTGATTAAACTCAAGTTTGGTCCCGAGTACTTCGAGGGACACACCTTTGCCAGAAAATCTAAGAATGCCCAAGAAGCCCACGAGGCTATCAGACCAACGCATATGGGCGTGGAAACAGCTGGAGTGACAGAGGGAGAGAAAAAACTCTACGCCTTAATTTGGCAGAGAACTATTAGTAGCCAAATGAAATTAGCGGAAGTCATGCGTACTAAAGTCGTCGCAAATATTAACAAGGAGGCTGAACCTCCACTTGGAGGTTCAGCCTCCAAGTTCTTTCCGGACTTCTGGCTCAATGGTTCACGCATCGTCTTTGATGGCTGGCTAAGAGCTGACCCACAATCTGCCAGTGAGGATGTCATTTTACCAGGGCTCTCGGTTGGTGACCCTCTAGAACTCCTTAATATAAACTCGGAAGAGAAAGAGACCCAGCCACCGGCTAGATATTCGGAAGCAGGATTAATAAAGGAACTCGAAAAGCGCGGTATCGGCCGACCTTCTACTTATGCCTCTATCATCAAGACTCTTGATGATCGTGGATATGTGGAGAAGAGAGAGAGGGCGCTCTATCCGACCGATACGGGTGAAGTGGTCAGCTCTTTCCTTGAGGAGAATTTTCCGACTTATATTAGTGATTCCTTTACCGCCGAGATGGAAAATGAGTTAGATGATATAGCAAATGGTGAGAGAAGTTACAAAAAAACTCTATCAGATTTTTATACCCCATTCGAAAAAGCGGTTAAATCTAAAGAAAAGATAGAAAAAGTTACTAATCTCGGCAAAGCACCTGAGGACTTGAAGTGTCCTATCTGTGGCGCTAACATGATTATCAAGCTCGGCCGAAATGGTAAGTTCCTGTCATGCGAGAGGTACCCACAATGCCATGGAGCGCGCACCATAGAGGGTAAGGAGCTTGAAGGTCCTAAAGATACTGGAGAAATTTGTCCTAAATGTGGTAAGGGGAACCTCGTGACACGAGAAGGCAAATTTGGAATGTTTACTGCTTGCTCGCGTTTTCCTAAGTGTAAATTTATCAAAAAAGATGATGAACAGATTAAGGCCAATTCGACAGGTGTCCTCTGCCCTGTTTGTAAAACTGGCTTTCTCTCTGAACGTCGGGGCCGTTTTGGAGTCTTCTACAGCTGCTCCAATTATCCTGACTGCAAGTATGCGATAAAAGCCAAGCCGACTGGCGAGCTATGTAAGATCTGTCAAAGTTTAATGATGGATGGTACTAAGACCATTCCAGAGAGATGTTCAGACAAAAAATGCCCCAACCACAATCCACACAAGGAGAACAAGAAATAAACTCACCAGATCGGATTACGAGAGGTATGATGAGACCAACGTCTGAAGACATTAATTTTGTTAAGAAGGCATTTTTTTTCGCGGAGAAAGCACATGCGGGACATTTACGACATTCTGGAGAACCATACTTTAGTCACCTTGCTGAAACGGCCTTCATCCTTGCCGAACTCGGCGCTGGAGCGTCTACTATTGCCGCCGGATTACTCCATGACACTATTGAGGATGCTGGTGTAAAACGCGAAGATGTCGTCAAAGAATTCGGAGAGGAAGTGGCATTTCTCGTTGATGGCGTTACTAAGCTTGGATATCTTAAATATAAGGGTGCGAACCGCCATAATGAGAGTCTCCGTAAACTCTTCGTTGCCATGTCAGAAGATATTCGGGTTCTCCTCATCAAGTTAGCAGATCGCCTGCACAACATGAGGACACTATCTCATGTCCCGAAAGAAAAACAGAAAAGGATCGCATCCGAAACTCTTGAAATATATGCTCCCATTGCCTACCGGCTGGGTATTAGGAAAATTAACCGTGAACTTGAAGATTTGTCCTTCCCATATGTATATCCGAAGGAGTATGAAGAGATGAGGAAGACCCTTAAAGAACGACATCTGGATAGGATGGAGAGTCTAGAGAAGTTTTCCCACTCTGTGATGAAGGCGCTTGCAAAAGAAGGACTGACGAAAGCTAAAACTGAATACAGAGTAAAGGGACTCTATAGTCTATACAAAAAATTTCTGCGATACGATAAAGATCTTGAAAAAATATATGATATAAGCGCAATACGCATCCTTGTCGATACAGTGCCAGACTGCTATAGAGCACTCGGAGTGATACACGGGAAATGGCGACCATTACCACATAGAATAAAGGACTATATCGCCTTCCCTAAGCCAAACGGTTACCAGGCCCTGCATACGACTGTTTTCATTGGAGATGGCAACATTGTGGAAGTCCAAATCAAGACACATGAGATGTATAGATATTCCGAATATGGTATTGCTTCCCATCTTGAATATAAGGATAAGAATCAGGGTAGAAATATTTTAGCTTGGGTCTATTCACTCTTACCAAGATCTAGATTGACAAACGGAACAAACCACAATAATGGTAAAGATGTACCGAAATGGATATCTGAACTTGCCGCATATGAGGCCTCAACTAAGCAACAACAGCGTTTCAATGAAAGATTAAAAAGTGATTTTTTCAACCATCGCATTTTTGTCTTCTCTCCCAAAGGTGATGTGGTTGATTTGCCTATTGATTCGACACCAGTCGATTTTGCCTATTCGATACACACAGATATTGGGGACCATATGATAGGGAGCAAAGTGAATGGAAAATTAGTCTCGCTTGATACCAAACTTAGAAACGGAGACATCGTCTTTATTATGACCAATGAAAGTGCCAAACCCAATCGCAAATGGCTTCTTATGACCAAAACTGGAATGGCCCGCCGCCACATCCGACAAAAACTTGGGAAGATGAGAAAATCCGATCGCACTTAGATACTGAAGTTGGTGACTGAATAGAGAGATTCGTCCTCGCCTCCGGTCGAAACTTTCTCTTCTTGCCCAACTTCTTCATCAGAAATAATCCTTTCTAAGAGAGCACGTAGGTCGTCTTTATTAAAAAAGTCTATCGTGACGCGTCCACCTTCTTCCTTCTTTTCTATTCTCACCCGAGCGCCAAGTTTCTCTTTGAACAAACCTTCAATGTCTATGAGTTCTTGGTCAATAAGTTTGCGAGCACGCTCGACTGCGATGTGACGAGCAATACTTTCCGCCTCTCTGACGTTGAGCTTCTTGAAAATAATTTCTTTGAAGAGAGTTTCTTGTTCGGCTGGTCGATCAATAAGCATCATCAACGGTCGGGTATGACCCTCGCTAATCTTATTTTCTGAAAGAGCGTTGATGATGTACTCCGGCAGAGAGAGAATGCGCAGAGAGTTGG
>CAZSWG010000049.1:0-3769 GCA_964610795.1 uncultured Candidatus Saccharibacteria bacterium
CACAGACTGCTTCAGAACAAGATTTGGGGCCAAACAATGAGGGAACAGATATTGATGTGGATGGTAGCTATCTTTATGTTACGGCCGCGCCCGCCGGTGCAGGAGGAGGTCCCCAGGGCCCTAGAGATGATTTCTATATCTACCGCATTGTAGATCCATTCAATCCAAGTTTTATATCAAGCATTGATACGGGTGAAGGTTTGGTTTCTTTATCCGTAGATGATGGTTATGCCTATGCCGCCAGTTTGGATAATTTAGCCCAGCTTCAAGTTATTGGAGGACTACCGGCAGACCCAATTGTCGTTAGTACAAGTACTATGTCGAGCAATTCAAGCGCTGGATCGGTAGTTTTTGCTCGAGATGATTATGTCTTTGTGGGATCAGAGTCATCGGTGACTGGAGCGGAGCTACAGATTTTTTCGGTGAGCAATAAGAGTAACCCATCTGTGATAGAGACCATAGAAATAGGCGCCGATGTCTCTGATATCTACGTTTACAAAGATAGATTGTATGTAACTACGCCTAAAAATAATATGCAGGTTTTGATATACGACATATCTGACATTTCTGATCCAGAACTTTTGACCACCTACTCTAATGGAGTAAATAGCGGAGGTTACGCTGTTTTTCCAATAAATTACAGTACTTTGGTTGTGGGTATAGGTAATACCATTTATGTTTTGGATACGAGAGATCTTTCCAATATCCAAAAATACGGACAATATAATGCTGGAGGAGCAATCATAGACTTGTATGTACGAGATTACTTAGCTTTTGCTGGGGTTAGCAATGCTAACCGAGAGATGCAGATTGTGAACATTAGTGACTATACAAGCCCCTACCTACATTCATACCTGAACTTTCCTCAGGTTGTGACGGGAATAGACTATCAGGATAACTTTGTATACTCCTCAGTGCGTAGCAACAACGGTGTACGTATTATTACTTCACGCGATGAATAAGACCCACTTTAAAAAAGGATTTACCCTCATAGAAACGATAATCTATATAACCATTACTGGGTTCATGATTTCTTTTTTGGTAAGCGCCGCCTATCAACTCATTGGTAGTAGCGAGAATATTAGTCTCGGGGTTATTAGAAACGAAGAAGCTAATTTCATTATCCGTAAGATTGGTTGGGCTATGGCTGGCGCTTCCACTATTAACCAACCGGCAGCTGGTGGGGTTGGTACAACACTTTCCATAACCAAATTAAATTATTCTGATAATCCAATTGTATTTGAAGTTGATGCGGATAACTTAACTATTAAAAAGGGTAATCAAGATGAAGTGGTCTTAAATAGCAGTAAAGTAAATCTAGAGAGTTTTCAGTTTAGACATATTGCCCCCGTCGGGAATTCTCCTGGTGGCATAGAGACAACCTTTACTATCGACGGCACTCCATATGAAACAATACTTTACCTTCGCTAATTTTATGAAAAACCAAAAAGGATACATGGCTCTAACCTCCGTGATCATTATGTTCGCTATCTTAGTGGCGCTTGTGCTTACGCTTAGCCTGTCTGGGTTCTTTAACCGTTCCAACGTGCTTGATGTGTATTCCAAAGAAAAAAGTTTGGCTCTAGCAGAGGGTTGTGCGGAGGAAGCACTTTTGCGATTGGCTGATGATCTAAATTATGCCGGCGGAGAAACAATTGCCATATCCGAAGGGTTTAACTGCGAGATTATGCCAGTATTGTTATTCGGAGATTATAGAGAAGTCAGAACAAGTGCCGAGGTGGGGGAGGCAATCACCATGATTCTAGTAAGGGTAGATAAGGATGATCTTACCCTTGTATCCTGGGAGGAGTTGGATGAGTTCTAGAAACGGCTTGTTAAAAGGGCCTTTCAAAGTTAGTATAAATATAAGTGATTATTTGTAGAAAAGGTCGAGGAGGAATTTTTAGATTTGATTTAAATGCGTAAAAGACAAGCTGGTTTCACACTTATCGAGATCTTGGTGGTTATCGGTATCATCGCCATTTTGGCTGCTATCGTTATTATCGCCATTAACCCAGCAAGACAGTTCGCACAGGCTAGAGATACTCAAAGGCGTAATGATGTGACGGCACTTCTTAACTCTATCGGACAATATATGGCCGATAATGATGGACTTTTCACTGACTGTGTAACACTACCTGCAGCCGCTACTGAAATTGGTACGGGTGCTGGTAACGTTAGCATAGAGACTTGTATTGTGCCGACATACATTTCCACGATGCCTATGGATCCAGATGGAGGTACGGCAGCCGATACTGGTTATGAAGTAAGCCAAGATAGTACAACTGGCAGAATTACAGTTGCAGCTATCGACCCAGAAGTGGCTACGGCTATCACGGTAACTAGATAATAATAACTTTATTGTGCAAGGCGCCCCATTGGGGCGTTTTGCTTTTGGGGATTATTAGGTTGACAGGTTAAATGAGTATTGCAAAATGAAGGATATGTTTAATCTACGAAGAGTTGGCGTATTAGGTTTATTTTTGGTCGTGCTCGCTTTTTCTGCTACTGGGGCGTTGGGAGCAAGTAATAACCGAGTTATTCCTGATGGAGCAAAGCGTGTTTCTAGTAACGTCTATTATCTTGGTAAAGCTCTAGATCCAGCTCGCGGCGATATGGTTGAGGGTTACGCCATTGTTCATCCAAGGCAGGGATATGGAAAACCAGCTGGTACTCCAGGGGGTGGAGGAAAAGCTTGTTATGGATTCCTAGCCAAGGGTGCAAAATGGAAGAGCTTAGAATCTTGGGTTGTGAATCCTTCTAATGAAGATGGTATCAGCGAAAACTCTATTTTCTCTATTATCGACAATGGTATAGCCAAATGGGAGGATGCCGCTGACGGTGCCGTAGGAGGCGGATCGGTAAATATCCTTGGAAATGGTTCTCAAACCACAGCTACGCTTGTGGCCGACACTTCATCTATGGATGGGGCTAACGAAGTCTACTTTGACACCCTAGATCAGGGCACTATTGGTGTAACTATCATTTGGGGTATTTTCGGAGGGCCAACCTTAGGTAGGGAGCCTCGAGAGTGGGATCAGGTATATAATGGGCGATTTGTACGATTCTAGTTGTTCGGAGGAGACCATGTACGGCTATGGAGACTATGGGGAGACCAATAAGCAGACCCTAAATGGGGGAGATATATTGGGGATTAGCACCTTATACTAGTCTATTGACAGGAATGGGGGTATGGATTAGATTTGACTAGTTAGAATGTTTGGGGTCCTATCCAAGGATTACTGGTCGTTTTCTTAACTGGATAGGTTTCTAAGCAAAAAATCGTAAAAAATAAAAAGGTCAAACCAAAATAAAAAATAAAAATGAAAACAAATTTAATAGAAAACAAGTCAACTGTTTTAACTAAGGTACTAGTAATTGGACTGGCCTTGGCCAGTGTAACTACGGTTTTTGCCGTTCCTGGAGATCTAGCAGCTGTTGAGATTACCAACGTAACCCCTACATTGAACGGATGTATCGTCGTGGGAACACAGATTACTGTGTCCGGTACTGCTACCGCCGATGCTCCTCCTGGACAGCTTAGTCAATATCACGTCGAACTTGATTGGGGTGATGGCTCCACGACACCACAGACGGAGGCTAGTGCTTTTGGAGTAGGAAATGCCCAGGGACAAGCCACCCGTTCTTTTAGTGGAACACATACATATACATCCACTAGTACACCATTGATAATTACAGCCAGCCTATACCACGAGACTCCTCCTGGACAGGATGGAAATGCCGATGTCACGGATACGTTCCAGGTATG
>CAZSWG010000050.1:0-2184 GCA_964610795.1 uncultured Candidatus Saccharibacteria bacterium
GGGGTTACGTTAGTGTTCTTTTTCGGCTACGATATAGTTAATGCCTATTTCAAAATATTCGGGATCTTCTAGGCGTAATAATAGGGGATTTACTCTTCTTGAGATTGTAGTAGTTATGGGTATCATGGCTATTCTCTCTGCAATGATGTTGGGATATAGCCAACGCAACAGCAAACAAGTTCTACTTGCTACCACTCAAGTCAAATTGGCGAGCATATTCTCCAGGGCTAAAGCGTTGAGTATTCAAAGTTTCTTTGATTCCGGTTCGGGTGGAGGGGATGAGGTGATTTGCGCTCACGGTGAACGTGTAGATTTAGATAGCCAAGAGATGTTTATCTTCCAGGATATTAGGGATAGTGGTTCTTGCCCCAGAGATCCTAGGCAATACGATTATTCAGCAACCGACGACAGGGAACTGGAGGGAGAACTTAATAAGGTGAGTTTAGCGGATAAAAGCATTAAAATAGAGAGTGCAGATTCGCAGTATGTGATCTTTATTCCGCCAGAGCCGAGGGTTGAGTTTGATGGAGATAACCCCAATACATCCTCGGTTGTAATTACCGATGGAGATATGGATCTAACAGTAACAGTTACAAAAGATGGCCAAATTAGGATGGAATAACAAACAAAAGGGGCAGCTTTTGATTGAGGCGATGGTGGCCGTGAGTTTGATGTTAGTGGGACTTCTTGGAATATTCGGAGTGCTTTCACGTTCCTTGGGACTAAGCAGGGTAGCCGCTGATCAATTTGTGGCGGTGAACCTTGCATCTGAGGGGATAGAAATAGCTAAGAATTTACTAGATAGCAATCTTAAACAAGGACTCGCTTGGAACGCTAACTTTGTAGATGGCGAAAATGTCCCCGTTGGATATTTAAGTAGCGCGCTGGACGGCGCTGGAAGCTGTGAAGGACCGGAGCTTTATCTCGACCCAGCTACCGGATTTTATACATGCGAAGCTATTACTGGAGTAAGCAGCAGATTTTCTCGTGTCCTGGATATAGAAACTGAACTAAGTGGCGAACGCATCAATGTTATTTCAACGGTTACTTGGAAAGTGAGAGGAGGGTTTGATTCTTCTGTTACGGTTGAAGACCATTTTTACAACTGGAGAGATTTAAGAGGCTAACATGAAAAAAACTCTTCAAAACAATCGGGGTTTTACACTGATGGAATTGTTAGTAGCGATGACCGTGTTTTTGGTAGTGATAGGGTTATCTAGCGGTATCTTTTTGCAAACCCTTAAAACTCAGAGAGCCATCACTCACATGAGTGAAAATATGAACAATATAACCTTAGCCATGGAACAGATTGCTCGTGAGGTAAGGACTGGATTTGAGTTTAGTGGGGCAGGTAGTTTAGATGAGCTGGAGTTTCGTAATGGTTTTGGCGATTATGTAACCTATACATTAATCGTCGATGGTGAAAAAGGAGGAGTAGGTAGGTGTGAAAGTCCTCAGCAGGGAGTTTGTAATACAGACCAGGACTTTGAGCTTATCACTTCACCCGAGGTGGATATCGAAAGTCTAGCTTTCTATGTCCAAAACGATGCCAGCAGATCGCCATTTGTTACCGTTGCTGCACAAGTACTAATTGATCGGGATGCTACTTTGACTTTGCAAACAAGCGTAAGTTCAAGAATTCTTGATTAGATATGAAAAAGAATAAGCAAAAAGGACAAATAATGTTACTGAGCGTTCTTCTTATATCGAGCGCCGTTTTGGGTGCCGCCACCATCGCCGGCCTTCTAGTGCTCTTCCAATTGCGCCAGACGGCCGATGCCGAATCTTCTGCTCAAGCGGTATTTGCCGCAGACGCTGGTATGGAAAGAGCCTTGTATGCGAAATATAGAGATCCAGGATTTGTTTGCGGCGAGGGAACTTTATTAGAGTCACCGGAAGAGGATTTCGCAATTGCGGGAGATGGAGATGATATTAATTATATAGTTCGTTTTATTGAGGATTGTACTATTGGTCAATCAGCAGGACGTTCAGGTAGGTCTGCCCGTGCCTTTATTCTTTACTTTGAGGGAATAGAAAACTTCCCCGGGCAGTTTATAGGCCCATAATATGGATAAGTCAGAGGCAAAAGAACGTATAGCTAAATTAAGGAAAGAGATTAATCACTACCGCCACGCCTATCACGTAGAAGATAAATCTCTGATTTCTGATGCAGCAAATGATTCT
>CAZSWG010000050.1:2284-3766 GCA_964610795.1 uncultured Candidatus Saccharibacteria bacterium
CCATATCAAATAGATGGAGTGGTGGTCGTCGCAAATAGCAAAGAGCTATTCGGAGAATTGGGAGCAGTTGGAAAAGCACCAAGGGGAGCGGTAGCGTACAAGTTTGATCCAGAAGAAGTAACTACTGTCTTGCAAGATATCAAAATCCAAGTAGGAAGAACGGGAGTGCTAACTCCAGTTGCGGTACTCGAACCCGTAGAGGTAGGGGGTGTAACCGTAAAACATGCAACTTTACACAATTTTGATCAGATAAAACGTTTGGGGGTAAAAATCGGAGATACAGTCATTGTTTCCCGCGCTGGAGATGTGATTCCTCAAGTAACCGGGGTTTTGCCCAACTTGCGTTCGGGGAAAGAAAAAACTTTTAGCATTCCTACAAAATGTCCCATTGATGGATCAAACGTATTTGTAGAAGGGGCGGTATGGAGATGCTCTAACAAAAATTGTGGGGCACGTTTACGAGAAACATTGAGCCACTTTGTTTCAAGGCAAGCTTTTGATATTCGGGGTATGGGCCCAAAGATCATTTCTCGTTTTATTGATGAGGGATTCGTTCTTGATTTCGCTGACATTTTTAAACTCGAAGAAACAGAGATTTCTATATTAGAAGGTTTTGGCGAGAAATCTGCCAAGAAACTTTTGGAGGAGATAGCTGAACGTAAACGTATAGATCTAGCTCGGTTTATATACTCTCTAGGTATTTTGCATATTGGTGAAGAGACTGCTCACGTGCTCGCAAGAGAAGTAGCAGGGGAGGTTAAAAAGCCCACAGATCTTTTGAAAACCATTGGCAATATCTCCGCTACTGGATTAATGCAATTTCCCGATGTTGGACCGAAAGTAGCTAAGAGTATTAGTGATTGGTTCGAGAATCCTAAAAGTAGAGATATCCTTCGCGAATTGGATGAGGTAGGAATTGTGATTATCAAGTCAGATCGTCCCAGTGAGGGGTCTCTTTCTGGGAAAAGCTTTGTAATAACGGGTTCACTGGAATCTTTCAGTAGAGACGAGGCGCATTCTCGTATTCGAGCATTGGGTGGTAGCCCATCTGGATCTATAAGTCACAAAACGAGCTTCTTGGTAGCAGGAAAAGATCCTGGTTCAAAGTTTGAAAAAGCTAGGGAGCTCGGAGTAAAAATCCTTACCGAAAAGGAATTTTTGGATATGGTATCATAATGGTCTAATGGAGTTTGATGTACGTAAATACGCCAATCTTGCCCGTATCAAGCTAACGGACGAAGAGCAGACGAAATATCAAAAAGACCTAGAGGAGATCTTGGGGCACGTCACAGAGTTGACTAAGGTACAAACCGAAGGAGTGGAACCGATGACCGGAGGCACGGAGCTTAGAAATGTTTTCCGAGAAGATATCCCAGGAGAAAAAGATGTTTTTGATCCTACTTTCCCGCAGGAGAGCAACAGTCATTTGAAAGTGCCAAAGATTATAGATTATGAAGCTTAACGAATTAACTCTTAAGGCAA
>CAZSWG010000051.1:0-1998 GCA_964610795.1 uncultured Candidatus Saccharibacteria bacterium
TCTGGTTGGATCCCTTCCCAGGGATTTCCCCCTCAAGACCAAAAGGATGTTGGGTGACTAGAAAATTGCGGAATTGCTTGCCATATTCTTCTTCGATTCGTTTCGCTATCGCTAAAGCTTCTTCCCCTGCCCTTCCTTCTGGCCCAAGGACTATGATCATCTTCTCTTTGGGATAATTTCCTTTTGTTAAGCTATCAAATGTTTCTTTTACTAACTCATATGGCTCTTTGTGCATCGGCAAAAGTATTAGATGATATATATTCTCCCAACCATCCAACTCTTTTGTTTTCCCTAGCCAATCAATTTTCAAATTGGCTCTCATCTTTCGGAAGGTGAAGGTAAGATATGAAGACAACGTAATGGTGCGCAAAAGCCAATATACGTCAAAGAGGATAATGAAGATGGCCGCAGCTACGGGGAAATAAGCAGAAGCCAAAAATATCCCTATTAGGGTTGTCCAAATAAATATCCCGGGGAGTATTTCTAATAATCTATACATTACAGATTCAAATTAGCTTGAGCAGTGATTTTATATTTTTTGCCTTTTTCGTGATTCATATATGCAGCCACGGCAATCATAGCAGCATTGTCCGTAGAATACTTAAGCTCTGGCATATAGAATGCCAAGCCTTCTTTCTTAGCCCTTGTAGCTAAAGTCTCCCTTAAAGATTTGTTAGCTGCTACTCCTCCCGCCAGGAAAATGGATTCAGCTCCGTATACCCTAGCCGCCCTAATAGTCTTCTCTACTAATGTCTCTACTGCAGCTACTTGAAAAGATGCCGCCACATCAGCTCTCAGTTTGGGGGTAATCTTTTTACCTCGCAGATAATATAGAACTGAAGTCTTTAATCCGGAAAAACTAAAATCAAAGTTTTTTTGGTTAAGCATGGGGCGTGGAAATTCAACACTTTTTGGATTTCCCTTCTCGGCGATCTTTTGAATTTCTGGACCACCTGGATACGGAAGCCCCAAAAGACGAGCTACTTTATCAAAAGCCTCTCCCACAGCATCATCTTTTGTCTCTCCAATCTTTTTCCAACTATTAATACTTTTAAGAGCTAACAGAATAGTATGCCCTCCACTTACTACTAACCCAATGGCGGGAAGTTTTGGATTTCGTACCTTCTCTTTTAAAGAAAGGAGTGGGCTGTATAAATGACCCTCGAGGTGGTTTGCTCCTAAAAGTAGTTTTTTATGCTCCTTTGCAATCTTTTTGGCAAAATCTATTCCTGCCCACAGGGCTATCTCCAACCCTGGACCAACTGTTACCGCTACAGCATCAATATCTTTCCAGTCTTTTTCTTTAACCACAGCTTCGCAAACTGCAGGGAGATTTTTAATATGCTCTCTTCTGGCAAGTCCTGGCTCTACTCCGCCATATGGACGGTGTATTTCTATTTGGGAAGCGACTTCATTTTTCAAAACCTTAAAACGAGGATTTTTTAATCCTCCAGTAGCCTCAACAAGTGCGGCAGCTGTCTCATCACAAGATGTTTCTATGGATAAGATTCTCATTAACGTATTAACGCTTCCTTTGCGCAATGAAATAGTGCCTTCATGCTCTCTTCTGACATATGAAACTGCGGATCCCACTTTAGATCAGCCAGAGAATCGCTCACACTAAACATAGCTCCCATATCGACTCCTCTAAATTTAGCTACGGCGAAAAGGGCTGCCGCCTCCATCTCAATCGCAACCACCCCTTCCTTTTGATACTTCTTTATCTCCTTAACTGTCTCCCTATATGGAGCATCTATCGTCCAGCTTGTGCCAACAACATACTTCTGGTGATCTGCTTCCATTGTATTTTTAATAATCTGGGTTAACTCATCCGAAGCATAGGCGTATTTAGATGCCTTAGCATAATGACGTGAGGTTCCCTCATCTCTTATCGCTCTGTCACACACAATTAGATCCCCTGCTTTTATATGGGGCTGTGGAGTACCCGCATACCCTATGGAAATAAACCTCCTTACGCCAAAGGCAACAAGCTCCTCT
>CAZSWG010000051.1:2008-3659 GCA_964610795.1 uncultured Candidatus Saccharibacteria bacterium
ACCCTATGCCAAAATTCGCTACTACTCCTATCCGCTTATTCGTGCTCTTTAGGAGGTAGAGATCTCCAGCACCAAAGAAATTCTCTACCTTTTCGGCTCCGTGGTGATCAATAATGTATTGAAGCAGTTTACTGCTATACGAAAATATAATTCCTTTGGGTACCCCAAACTGCGGTTTTCTCCCTTGTTCACTCTCATATCTGAGGAAATGATCTGGATTAATAACAGCTTTGTGTCTGTGCTTGCCTCTAAGGTTGGGATATGAAGTTCCTAACATGTGACCCCAAGGGGAATCGAACCCCTGTTTCCAGGATGAAAACCTGATGTCCTAGGCCACTAGACGATGGGGCCAAAAACCTTTTACAAGGCGTCTATAAAGTATAATAGGCAACCTCTCTTTTCAACTAGGAGGTAGGGGGAGAGCTAGGTATAATGGAGACTATGAAGCTCGATATGGATTCTCGCTTCGATCACCTTAAGCTAGAACCAGAAATATATGGAATTTGGGAAAAGTCTGGATTCTTCAATCCTGACAACTTAGCTAAAAAGGGCATCGCCAAAAAGGGTGCTGGTAAGTTTTCTATGGTACTCCCCCCTCCAAATGTAACGGGGATGCTCCACATGGGACATGCCATCGTACTTACCATAGAAGATATCATGACCCGCTTTGCTAGAATGCAGGGCAAAAAGACCTTGTGGCTTCCGGGGGTGGATCACGCCGCTATAGCTACCCAATCCAAGGTGGAAAAAATCCTATACAAAGAGAAAGGGCAGTCTCGCTATGACTTAGGGAGAGAAGAGTTTCTGAAACTAGTTGAGAAGTTTGCTGCTGAATCAAAAAACACCATAACCAATCAAACTCGCAGGATGGGTGCTTCTCTTGATTGGTCACGTGAAGCATATACCCTAGATAATCAAAGGAATCTTGCCGTTCGCACTACTTTCAAAAAGATGTATGACGACGGTCTCATTATTCGCAAAGACCGGGTAATTAACTGGGATCCCAAAGGACAAACAACTATATCTGATGACGAGGTTGTACACGAAGAAAGAAAGGCGCTGCTTTATACATTTAAATACAGCAAAGGTTTTCCGATATCTATAGCCACCACTCGCCCAGAGACAAAATTAGGAGATACGGCGGTAGCGGTTCATCCATCGGATAAGAGGTATCTAAAATATGTTGGAAAAACATACGACGTTGAATTTGTTGGTGAGAAATTACAGATCAAGATAATTGCGGATAAGGATATTGATCCAAAATTTGGAACAGGAGCTCTGGGGGTAACCCCTGCACACAGTGGGGTGGATTATGAGATGTCCCTAAGACACGGCCTTCCTCTTAAGCAGGTTATAGATGAAAAAGTTCGGATGACTGTGGGAGGAGAAGATATAAAGGGGAAGAAAACCATTGAAGCGCGAGAGGTGGTTTTGGAGTGGCTTAGAAAAAATGGGTTGTTGGAGAAAACGGAGGAGATTACTCAAAACATATCCACCGCTGAACGTACTGGAGCGGTTGTTGAGCCACTACCTAAACTCCAATGGTTCGTAGATGTAGATAAAAAATTCAAGATCCAAAAATCTTCTATCAAGGGTATAAAAAGTGGCTCCGAAGTAACTCTTAAGGAGTTGATGCGAACTACAGTTAAAA
>CAZSWG010000052.1:0-3484 GCA_964610795.1 uncultured Candidatus Saccharibacteria bacterium
GTAACCCACCTGGATATCTCCGGGAAGAACTGGAGCGGGACCTTAAGGGAGCTACCACACAGGTAGCTTTCTTAAATAAGGATTATGGAAACAAAAGCGCTAAAACATTTAAAGAAAGATAAGGTGATGGCCGGGCTTATTAAGAAACATCCTTTGCCTGCACCATCAAAAATAAAAACAGATCCTCAGTTTCTTTTCTCAGAGATTATTGAAACTATTTTAGGGCAACAATTATCTGGCAAGGCAGCCAATACTATAATCGGACGTTTTAAAGACATATATGGTGGACGACACCCTAAAGTTGAAGAGTTATTAAAAACTAAAGACCAGAAAATTAGAGATTGCGGAACTGCTTGGTCAAAAGTTAGTTATATCAAAAACGTTGCTCTAGCTATTAAGAGTAAAGAACTTAATTTGAAAAAATTATCAACAATGTCGGATGAGGAAGTAAGAGAAACACTCTTAAAAATTAAAGGAATAGGGAACTGGTCAGCGGAAATGATTTTAATGTTCACCTTACGTCGCCCTGATATTTTTTCTCCCGGAGATATGGGTCTACAAAACGCTATGTACAAGCATTATCACGTAAAGAAGGGGGATACTAAGAAAATGGAAAAGATTGCTGAAGAATGGAAGCCATATAAGTCTTTGGCTTGTAGATATCTTTGGAGAAGTTTAGATAATCAATAATAGATTCAGCCACCCGTGGGGTGGCTGTGTATTTGAAAAAGGAATGCTGAGGGGCATGGCGACGGTTTGTGGCCCGCCATTAACATTGACTATGTTTCTGGGTTTACATCTTACCCATCCGCAACGTCAATGTCGCTCTCGTAGCGAAGACACTTGGGGACTGGCTGGCCCCTTAACCGGGCTCTGAAGCCGTCCCGGCAGCGCTTCTACCTAGTTGATGATGGTGCGCAGTCCTTTACACCCCAGGAAGAGACCCCTCAGCAAACCTGAAAGAACTTACGTTGGAATAAGCTAAGAATAATTCGATAACGAAGTTAGTCAAATATAACTGGTCGGACTGTCGGGATTTGAACCCGATCTACAAGACCCCCAGCCTTGCGTGCTGCCGTTGACACTACAGTCCGGTAGTAAAAGAAACTAAGCCGTATGAGCGGCTCTTTTGGCGAGAGTTTTCAAACAGTTGGTGCAAGCAAGCACCCTCTTACCGTTTTTATCGAGAGTTTTTTGAAGATTTGGATATTTTCCTTGAAGCGGGGTGGGGTTGAAGTGACCACGGAGTTTATTACGCTTTCCGGCCAACTTTCTACCCTTGCCGCATATTTCACATTGCCTCATAGCTGTATATATTCAATAATAGCTAATAATGGATAGCATAACCAATAGCATATTTCAAATAGTAGTTTTCCTATTTTCGGTTGTGGTACACGAAGTATCTCACGGAGCCATGGCCTTGAGACTGGGGGACGACACGGCAAAAAACGAGGGAAGATTAACCCTAAATCCAATTCCACACCTGGATCCCGTAGGGTCAATTCTTTTGCCATTCTTGTTGATAGCCAGTGGTTCACCCTTCATCATCGGTTGGGCAAAGCCTGTTCCATACAATCCGATGAAACTTTATAAAGATATGAAGTATGGGCCATTGAAGGTGGCCTTGGTTGGTCCCGGTGCCAACTTAGCTATAGCCATCCTCGTGGGAAGTTTACTGCGCATGGCGAGCGGGGTTCTCGGCGAAGCAGCTATGGCCCTATTGATCCAAATCGTCTTCATAAACGTACTTTTGGCTGTATTTAACCTAATTCCCATCCCTCCACTAGATGGGTCTAAAATCCTGACTGTTTTGCTTCCTTTTCAGGTAAGTAGAGCACTCCAGGGTATCGAGGCTTGGGGGATTGCGTTAGTCTTCCTAATGCTTATGTTTTTCGGGAATGCAATCTTCTATATAACAACTCTTATAACAGCTTTGATCATAGGGCCAATACCCGCATTCTAATTGACAGTGAACCCGTTTCCTCTATATAGTGAAAGCCGTTTATGCCGACGATTAATCAGTTAATCAAGAAGGGCAGAAAGAGAGCGCAAAAGAAGGATAACTCCCCAGCGCTATCTTTGGGTTTCAATACTTTAAAGAACAGGCCCTCTCATTACCCATCTCCTTTCAAAAGAGGAGTATGTTTGAAGGTTTCAACCATCACGCCTAGAAAACCAAACTCTGCCTTGCGTAAAGTAGCGAGGGTGAGGCTAACTAACGGTCAAGAAGTTACTGCATATATCGGAGGAGAAGGACACAACCTTCAGGAGCACTCCGTGGTAGTTATTAGAGGTGGAAAAGTTAAAGATCTTCCTGGAGTTGGATACCACGTAGTCAGAGGTATGTTGGATGCCTCCGGAGTGGATGCACGACGTCAGAAGCGTTCAAAGTACGGAGCAAAGAAACCCAAAGTAAAGTAGAAATGAGGAAAAAGCGTAACTACAAAAGGACATATGATCCAGACACGATATATGGGAGTATAACGGTTGCCCGTTTCATTAACTACATCATGGAAGAGGGCAAGAAAAGCGTTGCTGAAAAAGTTGTATACAAAGCATTCGATATTTTAAAAGAGAAAACCAAGAAAGAACCCTTGGAAGTTTTTGAAAAAGCCTTGGAGAATGTGACGCCTCAACAGGAATTGCAATCCCGCAGAGTTGGAGGTGCAAACTATCAGATCCCGGTTGAAGTGCGACCAGAGCGTAAGTTTGTTTTGGCGAGTCGCTGGATAATTGCAGTGGCCCGTGGCAAATCTGGCAAGCCTATGGCAGAGAAATTAGCTGAAGAACTTTTGGCTGCATACAACAACGAAGGAGACGCCGTAAAGAAGAAACAAGATGTTCATCGTATGGCCGAAGCGAACCGTGCCTTTGCTCACTTTGCCCGTCGTTAATTAGAAACTTATGTCTTTAAGAAAGTATCCTTTAGAGAAGGTTAGAAACATCGGCATCATTGCCCACATTGATGCTGGAAAAACAACCGTTACCGAACGCATCCTTTTCTATACCGGTATTTCTCACAAAATTGGTGAGGTGCACGAAGGAGCAGCCGTCATGGACTGGATGGAACAAGAAAGAGAGCGTGGTATTACCATTACCTCCGCCGCTACCACTACCTTCTGGACACCAACATATGCTACGGGTGACAAGGAACAAGAGCACCGTATCAACATTATTGATACCCCAGGGCATATCGATTTCACCGTTGAGGTTATTCGCTCTTTAAGAGTACTGGATGGCGCCGTCGTCGTATTTGATGGAGTAGCAGGGGTTGAGCCTCAATCAGAGACCAACTGGCACTACGCTGATCAATACAAGGTTCCCCGTTTTTGTTTTATTAATAAGTTAGATAGAACCGGAGCCAACTACGAGAAAAGCTTTGATTCAATCAGAAAGCGCTTAACCAAAAAGGCTATTTCCATTCAACTTCCTATCGGTCTAGAGGGAGACTTCAAGGGTGTGGTAGATCTTCTAACCCGTAAGG
>CAZSWG010000053.1:0-3481 GCA_964610795.1 uncultured Candidatus Saccharibacteria bacterium
TTCTAATTTGACTATTAAATCTCCGTTTCGTGTCATGCCGTGTCCTTTAATACGAACCTCCTCAAAAATGCTCCCTCCTTGAGGAATTTCTACATTCAACTGTGCTCCCTTAAGATCCTTCACTTTGATTTTCCTACCGAGGAGCACATCCATCACTCCCACCTTCTTTTTGCACACAAGATCATTGCCTCTGCGCTCGAAAACCTGATGTGGATCAACTAATATTTTTACATATAGATCACCGCTACTGGCATTATTCTCCCCCGCTTCTCCCATACCTCTCACTTTAATAATCTGGCCACTCTCTACACCTTCCCTCACGTCTATTTTAACCCTATGTTTGTGACGAATTCTTCCTGGCCCCATACATTTCTCGCAACTTTTCTCGGGCAGTTCACCTGCTCCCCTACACTCTGGACAAGCAACAACATGAGCGAATCCTCCAAAGAAAGTACTACGAGTTTCTTTTATTTGGCCTTGCCCACCACAGTATTCACATTTCTTGAAGGCAGTTCCCTTGGCATATCCCACCCCCATACATGAATCACATGGAATATATGTTTCATATTCTAGCTCAACTACTTTTCCAGCCTGCGCTTCTTCAAGAGAGATTTCTGCCAACAATTCTATATCTCCCCCCTTCTTATACGTGCGCCTTTTCTGACGCATTCCTAAACCTTCAAAGAAAGTGCCAAAAATGTCTTCCAAGTCTTCCATCCCCTCAAAACCGCTGAAGTTCATGTCCCAATTCCAGTTTTGTCCTGCACCGTATGGGTTACCCGCACTAAAGGCACCACCAAATCTGTCATACTGACTTCTCTTCTGTTTATCGGAGAGAATTTGATAAGCCTCGTTTATTTCTTTGAACTTTTCCTCGTTTCCCCCGTTTTTGTCCGGATGATATTGATGAGCCAACTTGCGGTAGGCTTTTTTTATTTCCTCTTCGGTGGCAGTTTTGCCAATACCTAATATTTCGTAATAGTCTCTCATTGCGAATATTTTTATAGAAGATTAATGACCTCTTTGCCCCTAGATTCGGATTGGATAACTATAAATCCAAAAGCAATTAGAAGCTCATATAGCATATACGAGAGAAGTCCCAGGGGAATATAGAGAAAAATCTCTATGCTCTTTACTATAAGCAAGATAACGGCAGCCACTATTACTATTCCCCAAGGAGACTGAGGATCTAAGAGATTATTACTCTTTTTTACTATCAAACTGTGAATATTCGATGCAACTGTGGCATCTGCTTGAAGGTCGAAGTTAATTTTCTCTTCCAGCATCGTCTCCATTTCTTGCGCCGATTGACTCGCCAAAAACTGTTTTTGATAATCGCTTAACCCCGCACCATTAACGTCTTTTTCGATCTGCGCTAAAGCTATATTTTTGAAAACATCACCCAGTTTATCGTCGCTAGAGAAATCTTTGTAATAAGCGTTCTTTACAATCGGAGTGACCGTAAGATCAACCATTCTTTTTATATTGCTTTCTGTAAGAACAGTTGCCCCATTAAATGAAAATAAGAATGTGGTCATTATTACACCTATCGTTAATATCAAACCCACTACAGGCCGAGTGGCGTGCGAGAAACGAATTTTTACCATATTTTCCTCTTCTCTCTTCCCTCTTTCGTGAATCAATGCCAAAAGAAAGAAAATTATAAACGCCGTTGCCCCCCAATAGAGAAGAGATACTCCCCAGAAGGGCAACATCAGACCAAGAGCTCCTATAGATGATGCTAAAAAAACTTCTTGATTGCCTTTCAGTATAAGGCTTTGGATAGTTAATATGGTTGCCCAAAATACAAAGGCTATCATTCCATAGCCAAATTCTCCTACTCTAAGTAGAAAACCGGAAGTCACTGCCAGAAGGCTTGTTACTCCTATTAATAGGTAAACTTTAACCCAGGAGCGCTGTCCGTGGTTTTGTCCTTTGTCAGAGGTAGGAATAATTGGGCTACCGCTGTATCTCATATTTTCTAGTAATTCGTTCATCCACAGAGTTGGCTACTCTGTCTTAGGTTCTTCGTGATTATCCTTAGAACCAGAGTCTCCATCCTTATCCTTATACAATATCTGACCAATCTTTTGAAGCGAAGATGATAGATTCTCAGATATATTTTTTATTTTTGCTTTGTCTTCGCTAGTAATCGCACTCTTTAAATCGTTAATTTTGTCCTCTATTTCTTTCCTAGTATCAACGGGTACTTTTTCTCCTGCATCTTTAAGCGCCTTCTCTGAGGTATATATCAAAGCTTCTGCTTGATTTCGTAAATCTACTAATTCCCTTTTCTCCTTATCGTCACTCGCGTGCTCTGCTGCTTCTTGCCTCAACCTCTCAATCTCTTCTTTACTTAAGGAAGTAGTAGCTTCGATTCTTACCGATTGGCTCTTACCCGTTGCTTTGTCGACCGCTTTTACTTCCAGAATGCCATTAGCATCTATATCAAAAGAAACCTCTACTTGTGGCACTCCTCTTGGAGATGGAGGAAGTCCATCGAGAATAAATTTACCCAAGGTCTTGCTATCGCTCGCCATTTCACGTTCCCCTTGGAGTACGTGAATTTCTACAGAAGTTTGATTGTCTGCCGCGGTTGAGAAAATCTGACTTTTTGAAGTGGGGATGGTGGTGTTCTTTTCAATTAACTTCGTGAATACTCCTCCCAATGTCTCAATTCCCAAAGAAAGTGGAGTTACGTCCAATAGTAATACATCTTTCACATCACCCTGGAGAATGCCTGCTTGGATAGCGGCTCCCATTGCTACTACTTCATCTGGATTGATTCCTAAATGTGGTTCTTTGGCAAAAAGAGTTTTTACTGCTTCTCTCATCGCAGGCATACGAGTCTGCCCTCCAACCATGATTACCTCATCTATATCGGAGAGCTTTAATCCTGCTCCCTTGGGAGAAGGCGAAGTGACCACCTCTTCTACTAACTTTATGGATTTATCTATTAGATCCTTGGTTAACTCCTCTATCTTTGCCCTCGTGAGCTTCATTACGAAGTGCTTTGGACCAGAAGCATCCGATGTAATGTAGGGCAAGTTTACTTCCGTCTCCATTGAGGTAGAAAGCTCGTGCTTTGCTCTCTCTGCAGCCTCTCTCAAGCGCTGCAAAGCGAGAGGGTCTTTAGAAACATCTACTCCCTCCTGCTTACGATATTCCCCAATCAGATGTTCCATGATTAACTGATCAAAATCATCTCCACCCAAATGGGTATCTCCTCCAGTAGCTTTTACCTCCACAGTGTTGTCCCCCACCTCAAGCACAGAGATATCAAAGGTACCTCCACCAAAATCGTAGACCACAACTTTCTCGTCTTTTTGCTTATCTATTCCATACGCCAGAGCAGCAGCTGTTGGTTCGTTAATAATACGGCGCACCTTAAGACCAGCTATCTCTCCAGCATTTTTTGTAGCCTGTCTTTGTGAGTCATCAAAATATGCAGGTACCGTTATAACAACCTCTTCAATGGATT
>CAZSWG010000054.1:0-3466 GCA_964610795.1 uncultured Candidatus Saccharibacteria bacterium
AATGCGCATATTATCTAACGAAACACCCGAAAAAGTGGGACAGGAGGTGGGGCTCGCTGGCTGGGTGGATGCCCGCAGAGATCACGGAAAGCTGATCTTTATTGATCTTAGGGACCGTACGGGTACGGTACAGCTGGTTTTCAACGCCAAAAACGAGGAAACGTACAAAATAGCAGAGACCCTTCGTCCAGAATGGGTTATTAAAGTTAAGGGGAAGGTAGGGGAAAGACCCCCTGGTATGCGTAACGATGATCTTCCAACTGGTACGGTAGAGGTAGGAGTGGAGAAGATCGAAGTATTCTCACAGGCGGAAACACTACCTTTTGATGTTAGTGGTGGTGGTTATGAAATTAATGAGGAGATAAGGATGAAATACCGCTACCTAGATTTACGTCGCAAGCGTTTGCGCGACAATCTAGTGGCACGCCACAAGCTCATCAACTTTGCTAGACAATATTTCTTCGGAAAGGGATTTATCGAAATAGAAACTCCATATATCAGCAAATCTACTCCAGAAGGTGCGAGGGACTATTTGATTCCTTCTCGTCAGCAACCAGGTAAGTTCTACGCTATGCCTCAATCCCCTCAACAATACAAACAACTTTTAATGGTTGGAGGGCTTGAGAAATATTTCCAAATCGCCAGGTGTTTTCGAGACGAAGATACAAGGGGTGATCGTCAGGCTGAATTTACTCAAATCGATATAGAAATGAGTTTTGTAGAAGAGGAGCAAATGCTTGAGATGATCGAGGAGTTTCTCCTTAGCCTTTTTAAAGAATTGTATCCAGAGAAAAAAGTAACTTTGCAAAACGGAAAGATTCCTCGTATGTCATATGACGAAGCGATGGAGAAATATGGGATTGATAGACCAGACGTACGTAAGGATAAAGAAGATAAAGATGAGTTAGCGCCAGTTTTTGTGGTCAACTTTCCTATGTTTGAAAAGAAAGAGGATGGTAGCTGGGCAGCAACACACCACCCTTTCACTATGCCCAAAGTAAAAGACGCAAAGGAACTGAAAGAATCATTTAAAAAAGATCCATTGGGAATCAAGGCATTCCAGTATGACGTGGTGCTCAATGGTTGGGAGATATTTGGTGGATCAATTCGTAATCACGACGGAAAGATGCTAGAGACAGTATTTGAAGTTATGGGGCATGAGAAAGCAGATATAGAAGCTAAATTTGGACATCTTCTGAAGGCTTTCCAATATGGTGTGCCTCCACACGGTGGAATCGCCTCCGGATTAGATAGATTGATAGCCATATTACAGAACGAACCCAATATCAGAGAGGTCATTGCTTTCCCAAAGACGGGAGATGGAAGAGACTTGATGATGGATGCTCCATCTGATGTAGACAAAAAACAGCTCGATGAGTTAGGATTGAGCTTCAAGAAAAAAATAAAATAATGCCTACCCACAAAGATTTTCCACTGTTTAAAACAAAAACAGATGGCGTTTCTCGAACGTTTGATCTAAATGATCCAGCACAGCGTAGGGAGTATTTTGATCTGAAAGCAGGGAAGGAACTCGCAATAATCAGAGATTACTTAAAGGACAGAACCTTTGTGGCGTATCTTTTAGGTAAAAAGGGGGCGGGGAAGGGAACGTATTCAAAGCTTTTCATGGAGGCCGTTGCTGGATCCGTCAAAGTGGCTCACGTCTCAGTTGGAGATATAGTGAGAACTGCCACGAAGGCTATAGAAAATGGAGGAGAGTCGGAGGCTAAGCTGAGAAGCTTTATGGAGAAATATTACAGGGGATTTCTCCCGCTGGGGGAAGCAATAGCAGCCCTTGCTTCTCGTAGCACAAGAACTCTCGTCCCCACCGAATTTATCTTGGCTTTGATTAAGTGGGAATTGCACGAAGGAGAAAAGAAAACAGTTTTTTTAGATGGTTTCCCGCGCGACTTAGATCAGGTGGCCTATTCAATATTCTTCAGGGATCTCATCGGGTATAGAGAAGATCCAGATTTTTTTGTCTTTATTAACCTTCCAGAAACTGTTATAGACGCGCGTATGCAATCGAGAGTGGTTTGTCCAAAATGTCAGACCCCAAGGAACCTTAGCTTAATGCCTACTAAAAATGTGGGCTATGATGAAGAATTAAAAGAATTTTTCTTACACTGCGATAATCCAGAATGTGGTGGTGCTCGCATGGTTACTAAGGAAGGAGACAATCAGGGTATAGAAGCTATTCGTGGACGGATGGATAAGGACGAAGAGGTAATGACTAAAATCATGGCACTCCAGGGGGTGGATAAGGTATTAATTCGTAATACCGTTCCCGTTGACAGTGCAAAAGATTTTGTAGATGAGTACGAGATAACTCCTGGTTACATCCATAAATTTGATGAACAGACTAAAACAGTGACCACTAAAGAGGAACCTTGGGTTATAACCGATGATGATGGAGTGCCATCGTATAGCTTGTTGCCGCCACCAGTGGCGCTATCAATGATCAAACAAATTGCTCAAATACTCGAAAAGCAGAGGTAATTTTCCACAGCCCCTTGACCAAATTTGGATCTGGGGCTAACTTTAAAACTTCAATGAATATTTTTCTGGCAACCATGATTATCTCCGTCCTCTTTGCCATTGTCTCCTTTAGGAGACAGGGGTCGGTTTTGTCAGAATCTAAATAGTAATATAAGATCCTCAGACAGAAACCGGCCTCCCAAAGAGGTCGGTTTCTGCTTGTGGAGCTTAGGCAACGCAAGAACAGTAGCAACTTGAAACCCGATAGCATGATCCCCTCATGTCTATCACTACAGGAAGGATGTATGACCTCACCCAACAAGCGTGATATACGCAAGGCGCAGAGCGCAGTTGTTAACGAAGTCCTCAAAAGGGGCACGGATCTTCCAGACAGTTGTGCGAAGGAAAACGGTCGGCGCAGATGGTGTCGCCGGAGAAAGAGGTAGCTATGGCCGGAAATGAGGATGGCCTCGGTGCGCGTCCTTTCGTTCGCGGGAACGGAGGTGTCGCATACAACGCTTTGGCCATGCGTTTGTACGAAGTCGGTGGCGTTGGCCTGTTGGCCGCGGTCGCTGCGTGGAAGGATTCCGGATGCCGGGATCTCGAGCTCGTGAGACCGACTCTGGAGGAGGTGAAGGTCACTCTCACCCAGAGGGGGGAAGTCATTCCCGAACACAGCACGCACCAGCTCCTTGACGAGTTCGTGCGTAGCCTCCTGTAGATCAGGAAGAGAGTGGCGCTAGATTGTTGGAGGAAATCTAACGCGACTCTGGGGAGTGGGGGAGCTCGGTCGAGCAATTGACCGGGCTCCCTCCGAGCCTTTTTAAATACAATTATTTTCTTGATATAATATAGATGTTCCGCTCGTAGTTCCGGATCAAATAAGTTTTTATGGGACACCTACATCGCCTGTCTCCGTGGAGACAAGCTGCGGTAACCCACCTGGATATCTCCGGGAAGAACTGGAGCGGGACCTTAAGGGAGCTAC
>CAZSWG010000055.1:0-3364 GCA_964610795.1 uncultured Candidatus Saccharibacteria bacterium
AAAGTAAATAAAGTAATGAAGGTAATACAAGTATGGAAAGTGGATACAAGAAGCTAATTGTTTGGCAAGAGGCTCTTAAACTAGTTGTTTTAGTTTATAAATTAACAGAAATATTTCCCAAATCTGAAGATTATGCTTTACGAGACCAGATGCGAAGAGCAGTTGTGTCAGTTTTGAGCCAGATTGCTGAAGGATGGCTGCGTAGCTCCAAAAAGGACAAACTTCGCTATCTTGAAATTTCATTAGGTTCTTTAATGGAGGTTGAGTCTCAGGCTGAAGTAGCTTTAGCAGTTGGGTACTGGAATTTTAACAATTTGCAAGATTTTGAGGCTCAACGGGCCAAAGTTTGCTATCTTTTGGTAAGGTATGTTTCTAAGATTAAGTCTGGTTAGCCTCTTTATTACCTGTATTACTTTTATTACGTTTATTACTTTTTCGTAAGTTTGGTATAATTGCCTCAGTTGGGGACCCTTATAAGCGAAGCTTGAAGCTGGCGCTATAGCAAAATTTTGGGCCATTCGTTCATCGGCTAGGACGGGACTCTTATAAAGTCCAAAGGATAGTTCGACTCTATCATGGCCCACCAAAATTTTGGTATAGCGGAGCGCCATAAAGTATCAAGGATGGTTCGACTCCATCGTGATCCACCAAATTTTGACACACGTTCTAAAGAATGTGATAAACAGAGCTTGCTTCTCGAAGACTCAAAGTAAAGTCCAAAGGATGGCTATAGTCCTGAGCGAAGTCGAAGGATTCGACTCCATCCAGACCCACAAAAGGGAGATTAAAGCTCGATTAAGGTTTGTTTCTTGCCGGTCTCGGTGATTTGGGCCAGTTCCAAGTAGCGTTCGGTTGTGGAAAGGCGTTTGTGACCGGAGACCTGAGAAAGAAGTACCAAGTCAACTTCATTTTTGAGATTCTCAACAATAAAAGTAGTTCTTAAGTCATTAACCGAGTAGCTGGGAAGCTCTGCCCGCTGCATATACCTGGAGATTGAGGCTCTGATGTTTCTGACGGCCAAAGGCTTGCCGTTTTTACTTATAAATACGTAAGGAGAATCGGACTTGGGCCTGATGTTCATATATGATACCAGGGTTTCTTGGGACGGATTGTTTAATGGAATGTTTCTTTCCGGTTGGGTGGCGTAGGATTCAACTTTAAGAGAACCTTTTGTAACGCCTGCAGTTTTAAGATTGGCTACTTCTGAAATTCTTAAGCCCGTTTGCAGGATTAATTCAATGATCGCTGCGATCCGAATGTCGCTTCTGACAACATCCCTCAGTGCCCTATATTCGAGCTGAGAGAGAAACTTGGGAAGTGAGCTTTCGATCTTGGGGTGGGCGACAGATGCCGACACATCCCCGGTTATGATATTTTCGGAAATCATCCATCTGAAAAAAGTTTTGACGGCATTAAGTTTTCTTGAAACCGATTTGGCGGTGTATTTATCGGCTAAAAGAGTGTCGCGGAAGGAATCAAGATCATCAGGCCTGACAGCACTCGGCAAAGCTTTATTCCTGTTGGTCAAAAATTCAACCAACTGAGCCAGATCGCTTTTATAGGCCAAAACGGTTGCAGGAGAGCGTTTTTTGGCTTTCAACGATTCGATAAATTTGGGCAGAAGATTTTTGATAGTATCTTCAGACATTGTCGTATAATTAAAGTCGCGAAACCCAATTATATCCCATTTTTCGGAATAGTCAATTATTACAGGATGAAAATCAAAACGAGAGGAAAAGTTGGTAAAGATATTAAGGAGTTTTTTGGGCGTGTCTGGGGATATGCGGTTTGGGTTTTGATCTTGATTTTAACAATTTCGGTAATACGTAACGTTAGAAAGGCAATTTCGATTAGAAGTGAGATTGCGCGTGAGCAGACAAAAGTGGACAAAATTAAAGAGGAAAATGCCAGATTGGAGAGGGAGATTCTCCAAACCCAAAGCGGGGCTTTTATCGAAAAGCAAGTTCGCGACAGACTGGGACTGGTTAAAGAAGGGGAGGCCACCGTGGTTTTGCCGGATGAAGAAACATTAAGAAAGTTAGCGCCTCAGATTCTGCAGGATTCAGATACCCTTCCTGACCCAAACTGGAAGAAATGGATACAATTATTTATTTCCAAATAATATCCAACCCCGCAAGTTTGCAGCACGAACCGTATGTGAATAATATTGAAAAGGTGAGTGCTAAAAACCGTTTAGGGTGGTTGAAACTATTCCTTTAGTTTTTTTCCAAGAAAAACACCCCTCTTTAATAATCCTTGCGGATAACCTTGTTACAGGTTGGGGGTGTTTTGCACTTCAATTGCGGAATTGTAATTATTTCTTGCCGATGGAAAGGAGCGCGGGATTAAGAGTCGCACCCTTTTCTTTGTTGGCTTGTTCGCCTTCGTCACCCAGTTGGGTGTCAAGGTTGTGCCAACGACGAAGCTCTTCGCCATATTTCCAGAACGAGGCCAGAAAGGAGACAGCCCAGCCGTACATAAAGGCGGTGATCCTTTCGTAATCAACCTCGTGCGAGAGTTCTTCGGCAACGTCGGCGATCTTCTTGCCCTTGCGCAAGGCCTGTTGCATAGCAACTGCCCACGCAATAGCGTAGTTGATCGTGGCGGCGCTGTAGCCATCAGCAGAGTTCACACGAACGGCTTTGTTGAAAGCCAAGCGTTTGTACCACGGTACCTGGATCTTTTCGTGCTCCAGCATAGCGTGTATATTCTGCCCACGGACAACATCGCGTTCTTCACGAGCTTTTGACTCGCGGCGCGAAACCTCAGCTTTCATAGACTTGCTCCATTGACGGCCTTGGCGGTCCATTTCTGCCTTCCACAATTGGTAAGCATCTAGGGCGACCATCCCAGGTTCGACTGTGAACTGTGCTTCATTGAAGACGCAAGTCACGCGAATGCCGTACGAGTTGGCGCGGTAGACCATTTGTTCAATGACCTTGTGGACATCTTCGCCAATGCGTGGATTGATGTTGGCCAGTTTTGCGAGTTCTTTCTTCGATAGATTAGACATTTTTGTTTCTCCTTTTTATTGATTACAACAACTTCTTAATTAAACAGCAATTGCTGTACTTTCCCGAATGGGTTAGCACTTTACGCATAAGCCGTGGCTGATGCGCAAGGGGCTACCCACTCGATAAGGAGAAACTTTCCGCAATAATTTGAATGTGCAATTAACCAAAAAAGCAAGAGTAAAACTATGAGGTGCAAATAGAACCTCAACTTTCCAACTTGCTTGAGGCTAATGGTACCACCACCACCACCACATATAAAAGTCAAGCTTATAGGATGAATCCGCAATATTTTGGAGCCAAAAATTGGGGTTTTGAGAGTGATAAATCTACGGTAGTGTTTCTAAATAATT
>CAZSWG010000056.1:0-3339 GCA_964610795.1 uncultured Candidatus Saccharibacteria bacterium
TTTGGTTAACAGCTCGAACTGTGGTACGCCCTGTGGTCAAGAAGACTGGAACGAGGGGTTGAGGGTACAAAACGACAATACGAATGGTAGAGTTGGGATTGGATTCTTAGCGACTTCCACACCAACCATTAACACAGTACCAAACGTATGGATGGGAACCATTAATAACAGCGCCGGTGGTGCAGCAAGGACGTTTGTTATTGCTACCAATCCATCGGGTTCACTTGTTCAACAGCTTCAAATTGATGGAGACGATGGTGATCTATGGGTAAAGAAAGATATTCTCGCAGAGGGCAAAATTATTCCTAAATCAGCAGGCGCTGGTGAATACATTGCAAACGGCCAGAATACTGGTACGGGTGATTGGGGACTCGACTTTTACACGGGTAATGCGAGTAGGTTATATATAAAAAATAGTGGTTCCGTCGGTGTGGGAACAACGACACCAGGCTATAAACTTCATGTCACAGGCGATATCTATGCAAATGGAGGTTGGGTGAGGGTATCTGGTACCAATGGCCTTTATTTTGAATCCTATGGTGGTGGTTGGCAGATGACTGATGCCAACTGGATTAGAGCCTATGGTAGTAAAGCAGTGTATATTAGTGGTTTCTATAACTACAACGTAGGCGTAACCTTCGGTGGGCATACTGGTACGGCTGTTTATCAAACATTCGGTGCACAAGCTCTAGATATGAGTATTCTTACAGATAAGGCTGGGATGTTTGCGAATATGTATACTCGTTCCGACAGAAGGATGAAAAAGGATATTCAATCTATCACTGACGAAGAAGCCGATGAATTCTTGGAAATCACAAAGCCAGTTATGTTTAAATGGAAAGATAGTGGCACGCCCGATAGTGGGTTTATCGCACAAGACCTTATTAAGGTAGGACTAGGACAACTCGTTACTACGGCCCCTGCTCCAGATCTTGAAGAAACCATAGATGAAGACGGATTAGTCAGCCCAGCGGGCACTCAACTCTTGGTTAAATACGATGCAGTCGTTCCTATATTAACAGCCATAGCCCAAAGGCAGGATAAGAAAATTAAGGTCTTAGAGGGTCAGGTTGTCATACTAGCTAATGAGTTAGAGAAAATTACAGGAGAGGAGATTAACATTGAAGATGTAGATCCAGTGAGTTCAAAAGACAACAAAACAGAGACCATCTTTGGTATAGGGTTGTTGGGAGGTATATTAGGGGCAGCCATTATCTCACTTCTGCCAAAACGAAAACGATAATACTTTGCGGATTTCCTGCACGCAGGACTCTAACCGCTTCCGCGGCGGTAGAGCCAGATGTATAAACATCATCTACTAATAGAATCTTTTGGTTTACAGGGGTGTTTACTAATAGCTCAAAACATCCTCGGACATTTTCAGCCCTATTTGGAAAACCCTTAATGGAGGATTGTTCTTGAGTTGAATTAATTCTTTTTAATAAAGGTTGAACTGAAATATGTGAATAGTTTTCTGATACTCTTGCTATGAGTTCAGCTTGGTTAAATCCACGCTTTCTTTGTCTTTCCGGATGAAGAGGGATGAAGGTTATTAAATCACATTGCTTTAATACTGAATTTGGATTTTTCTCAAAATATTTATGTATTAACTTTTCAATCTGACTCATGGCTTTGATATATCTTTTAAACTTCAAACCATGTATCAAATCCCTCAGCGGCTTCGAACTATATAATCCAACAGAATGTACTCGTGCTCCAGGTACTTCTTCAAGTATCTCTATAGAATCAAAACACGCATCACACAAAAGATTTTCACCTTCATTTTGTGATAGATACCGCGAACAGCTAATACAGATTCTAGGAAATAGTATTTCTAAGATTTTGGACCAAACTACCCGTATCAGGCTCATATATTCATATGCTACAATTTCTATAAGTATAAACGAATGAAGAATCCCTTAGATTTCTTTTCAGCCAACAAAGATTACTTAGGCATAGATATAGGCACAGCCTCTATTAAGCTGGTTGAATTGGGATTGAATGGAGGCAGAGCAGAGCTCAAAAATTACGGATCTTTGGAGGTAAAAGGACATTTAGACAAAATAAATGAAGCTATTCAGACAAGCTCACTGGAGGCCATAGATAGAGACACCGCCGAGCTTTTAAAAAGCTTAGTTGCAAACGTGAACCCATCTACCAAAGATGTAATCGCATCTTTGCCTGCCTTTTCTGCCTTCACATCTTTAATAGAACTTCCCGATATGGGGGACAGCGAAACGGCCCAGGCTATGGAATATCAAGCCAAATCGTTGGTGCCTATGCCAATAGATAAGATCCACTTGGATTGGTTTAGGGTGGGTAGGGGAGAAGACGCTTCAGGTATTAAGCAGCAGCAAGTCTTTTTAGTGGCTGTCTCGAAGAAACAGATCAGTAAATATCAGAAAATATTTTTAGAAGCTGGGCTGAATTTAAGGGCGCTTGAACTTGAAACCGTAGCTTCCGCCAGAATTTTAACCACAGGAGATAGCGCGCTGACTTTGATAGTCGATATTGGGGCTAGATCAACTGCTGTTGCCATTGCCCAAAATGGATTGCTTTTGCACTCAGCGCAGGCAGATTTTGCTGGTAGCTCTTTGACTCAAGCTATATCGAGGGGATTAGGCATCAATATTCAAAGAGCAGAAGAACTCAAAAAACAAAAAGGTTTGATGGGAACAGGGGGAGAATATGAAGTATCCACTTTAATGCTGCCGTATCTGGATGTTATACTTAACGAAGCCAAGCGAATCAAAGTAAGTTACGAGAATGCCCACTCAGTAAAGGTGGGGCGCGTGATACTTGCTGGTGGAGGAGCAAATCTGCTTGGCATCGAAAAACGTGCCTCCGAAGCCCTTATGGTACCAGCAATAAAGGCAGAGCCCTTTGAGGGAGCCGTTGCGTATCCGCAAGCACTCGCTCCGATTGTGAAGCAATTGGGAGCACCACTTTCCGTAGCTTTGGGATTAGGCGTAAGGAATTTTAATAAGTAACAATAATAAGCATGGCCCTTCAGGGACTTCAATATGCACAAAATGTAAGAGAGCAATTCTCTGGCTCTGCTAAGGGAGTTGGCTGGCCAAGCAAGTTTTTCACTTTCAGCTTGGTTATATTTATATTTCTTTTAGTCATATATCTTGGTTTGGGTTTTGGATATGAGGCATTTTTGCAAAGTTCCATCAAGAGAATTAAAGGAGAGTTGGGGAGCTTAAGCGAACAGATCACCGATCAGCAAAGGGAAGATTTAATTACACTCTATTCCCAAGTCACCAATATTAAGGGATTAATTGCAGATCATACCCTAACTTCGCAGGTGTTCACCTTGTTAGAGGCTATTACTAG
>CAZSWG010000057.1:0-3293 GCA_964610795.1 uncultured Candidatus Saccharibacteria bacterium
CTAGTCAGGTCGGGCGAAGTGACCATAGAGAATGCTTTTCTATTTTCCTCTAATCCCAAGACGCTTGAGCGTATGATATAGCTCAACAAGCTGGTTCGATCATACTCACCATAAATCACTATAAATAGACACCCATGCTTTTCAATTATAAAGCTCTCGAAAATTCTGGGAAACTCGCGTCTGGCTCGATTGAGGCGGTCTCCCTTGACGTGGCTGTTGGTTCTCTGCAGAGACGCGGACTGACTATTTCCAAGATAGAACCAGCCGAGAAAGAATCGTGGTTATCTACTATTCGATTTGGCTCGGGTGTCTCGCATAGAGACGTGGTCATACTCTCCCGGCAAATGGCCACCCTCTTTGAAGCGCAGGTCTCTGCCCTGAAGGTTTTTTCTCTGCTCTCGAGTGAATTAGAAAACAAGAGTCTTAAGAAAAGTCTGACCCAAGTCGCCGATGACTTGCAAGCGGGTAGCAGTATTTCGAAGGCGCTCGCCAAACACCCGGCCATCTTTTCCGACTTCTACGTCAATATGGTAAGATCAGGCGAAGAGACTGGTAAATTAAACGAGACCTTCAACCATTTAGCTGATTATCTTGATCGCAACTACGAAGTAGTCTCTAAGGCCAAAAATGCCCTAGTTTATCCGGCTTTCGTCATTACCGTCTTTATCGCGGTGATGACCTTGATGTTTACCGTCATCATTCCCAAGATCAGTCTCATTATCATTGAGTCTGGTCAGGCAGTGCCTTTCTACAGTCAAATTGTCTTTGCTGCTAGTAATTTTTTGGTTAATTACGGTCTCATCCTGCCTGTTGCTCTGATCGTCCTCGGATTTTTTGTGGTGCGCTATACGCGCACAGCCGAGGGTCGGACGGCTTTGGCTCGTTTTAAGTTGACAGTGCCTTATATAGGCAGTCTTTACAGAAAACTCTATCTTTCGATCATCTCTGACAACATGAGTACTATGGTCCTATCCGGTATTCCTATGGTTAAAGTCATTGAGGTGACCGCTGCCGTGGTGGGTAACGAAGTGTATAAACAAATTCTTGAAGAAAGTCTATTGGCCGTGGAAGGAGGAAGTTCGTTTTCGCAGTCGCTTGCCCAGTATGAGGAAATCCCGGGCATACTGACCCAGATGATAAGGATAGGCGAGGAATCCGGCGAACTCGGTTCAATTTTGGGTACCATGGCTCACTTTTACCAAAGGGAGGTGATGAACGCCGTTGATACTTTGGTGAGTTTGATTGAGCCGGTCATGATTGTCCTTTTGGGCCTAGGGGTTGGCATTCTTTTGGCTTCCGTGCTTATCCCCATCTACGACATTGCTAATTCCGCGGGGATATAGGGTATAATGGATGGGTCACTCGAAACAGGTGATTTATAAGTTATAGATAAAATTGTTAAAGTTAATATGAGCAATAAAACAAGAGGATTCACTCTCATCGAGCTTCTGGTAGTTATCGCCATCATCGGTATTCTCTCGTCGGTGGTGCTGGCATCTCTCAATACTGCGCGAGGCAAGGGCAATGACGCCAAGGTCAAGGCTCAGCTTTCGGGAGCCAGAGCGTCCGCCGAGATTTATTACGATAATAATGGCAACTACGGCACTGCTACCGCCGCGTGCGATAACATGTTTGACGATGCCGTATCAAGCATGCTGACTTACGCTACCCAGACGAACTATCCTACAGGCGCAACCCTTGAATGTGTCTCAACAAACACCGCTTACGCCATGTCCGCGATTCTGCCTGGAGAAGGTTCACCGGTAAACTGGTGTGTTGATAGTACGGGTGCCTCGAAGAGGAATGCTACCGACCTGATCGGTTCTGGAGATGCTGTCTGCTAACTAAAGCGTGAGACAACAGAGTATATGACAACAAAGGGAAATAGGGGTTTTACCCTCATTGAACTTTTGGTGGTCATCGCCATTATCGGTATCCTCTCTTCAATAGTGCTGGCATCCCTCAATACCGCCCGAGCCAAGGGTAATGATGCCAAGGTTAAAGCCCAGCTTGCTGGTCTACGAGCGGCGGCAGAGGTCTACTACGATACGAATGGTTATTATGATACCGTGGCTTCCGATTCGTGTACCGACCCCGTACCGGATTTCTTCGAAGATCCTGATTCCGGAATGCTCCAATATACTACGCAGGGTAACTATCCGGTAGGTGCGACGCTCTCATGCCACACAGACACCACTGCCTACGCAGTCTCGGCATTACTCTTGAGCACTACTGCAGGTGAAGCCTGGTGCGTCGACAGTACCGGCGCTTCTCGACAGATTCTCGCCAATCTCTTGGCTGGAGAAGTCGCCTGTCCGTAAAAATCATTTTGGGCCTGATATACTGAAAGGATGACTCTGGTCGTCCTTTTCGTTTTAGGCGCTATGATCCATAGGAGACTCCTCTGTGGTAAAATAGTGGCATGTCTTTAAGGAAAGAACCATTTGCAGTAGATGAGTACTATCATTTATATAGTAGAGGGGTTGATAAAAGAAAGATTTTTCTAAACGCCCAAGATTATCGAAAGTTTCTGTTCCTAATGTATGTTTGCAATTCAGAAAAAAGTATTGTACTACGTGATATCGGAAAAGATTTTAACAGAGGCGAAACTATTGTAGATATCGGGGCATTTTGTCTAATGCCGAATCATTTTCATATTCTTGTTCGAGAAAAGATAGAGAATGGTATATCACTTTTTATGCGTAAATTATTAACTGGATATGCTATGTATTTTAATTTAAAACATGGACGCAAGGGCAAACTTTTTGATGGGGCTTTCAAATCGATCAACGCTAGCGATGATCGATATCTCAAATACCTTTATTCATATATCCATTTAAATCCTGCAAAATTAGTTGATAAGGACTGGAAAGATAATATTAAGAGAGACCGCGAAAAGTTGCTCAGTTTTTGTCTGAGCTATCCTTACTCTAGTATAATAGAATACAAGAAAGCTAACTATCGAATTATCAATTCACGACCATTCCCAGAGTACTTCTCATCTTTTTCAGATTATATCAATGAATTAACTGATTGGTTGCAATTTACCCCATAGGAGACTCCTATGGGGTAGCGAGAAGTTGATACAATATATGGGTGGTCATTATCTCACTTTTTATTTTCGGTACGATTGTAGGCAGTTTTCTCAATGTCGTCGGTCTGCGCTGGGACAGTAGAAATTTCGGCGGCCGTTCAATTTGTCCCAATTGTTTCAAGACATTGCGTTGGTTCGAGCTTGTACCGATTTTAAGTTTCTTAGCTCAGAAAGGTCGATGCAGAAATTGCATGACGAG
>CAZSWG010000058.1:0-3292 GCA_964610795.1 uncultured Candidatus Saccharibacteria bacterium
TCAGGCTTTCGCCCATTGTCGAATATTCTCGACTGCTGCCACCCGTAGGTGTACGGACCGTATCTCAGTTCCGTCGTTGGGGGTCAGGCTCTCACCTCCCCTACCGGTCGTAGCCTTGGTGAGCTATTACCTCACCAACAAGCTGATCGGGCCTAGGCCCCTCCTGTACCGCCGGAGCTTTACTCTTGCGAGACTATCAGGCATTAGACCATCTTTCGATGGCTTATTCCTGAGTACAGGGTAGGTTCCAAGGTGTTACTAACTCGTTTGCCGCTCCCGACTTTCGGCGACCATTACCAAATTGGTTCTAGTCAATGAAAGTCAGGCGCTCGACTTGCATGCCTAATCCACACCGCCAGCGTTCATCCTGGACCAGGATCAAATCCTCCTGAAAATCCAAACTCTCTTATAAAGAGAATATAGACGCTTGGGACAACTAAAAAGCACTCAAACAGTACGCTCTTAGCGCACTGTCTATTCTTACCTTAGTTCTATGAGAGACTTCGCTTTGTTAGATACCGGGTCGGAAGCTAACAGAGCGAAACCTCTATTTCTTAACGTTCTTTCTCATATCGATCGCATTCATTCATTATCTAATCGACGACCCTCATCATATCAACAAGAAAGACCCCGTCAAGGGGCCTTTCTTATATGACAATTAGTCACTCACTCTACACTAAGGTGTTCACTCTCCTGTCTCTAGCAGATAGCATGTAGCGTACTGCAAAAGTGACTAGAAGAATGAAGAGGATAATCCACAAAAGTGGGTTGGTGAACAATCCCCTGAAAGCATCGATTATGGCAGCGGTAAAACCACCACCACGTACTAGCTCTCCAAAAGTGTGTTCATCAATCACCTCTACGATCTTCCTAACACTACTGTCATCGTTGTATTCAACGTGAGCTACCAATCTGATTAGATCGTTAGCATCAACGCTTTCATCAAGTCTGGTTTCAATTAGGAATGATCCTTCTTCACCAGCCTCAATTCTACCAATCCTATAGAACAGTTCATCACCACGATCATCTGTTGGGTTAGGATCTGAATCAATGAACTCTAATTCATTAGGAAGTTCAACGGTCAATTCGGCGTCTGTAAGAAACAATCTTGTACGGTTGTCATAGGAAACAACGTAATCGATTGTTCTTCCATCCACGTCAACTGAATCGGCGTTTAGTGTGATTATCAATGCCTCTTCCTCGGGCTCTTCTACTTCAACTTCGCGGAATATATCCACGAAACGAGTTACCACATTAACAACTGGGGTTCCTGTGCGGAAACTTAGAATGCTTCCTTCATCATCACCTTCGTCGTTCTCCGCTACTGCGCGGAAGAAATAAGTGGTATTGGCACTGAGGCCAGAAATGTTGGCGCTAAAGGAAACATCATTGCTTCCATCACCAACGTCTTGCTTGGAAGTGGTCCTGTTAAGGTTGGATGAGCTGGTACCCCATTCAAACCAGGCATCAGTATCATCTCCATTAGGATCAACTTCTCCACGCAAGGTAGCTGAACTGGTATTTACTCCAGTAGCTGAGAGGGTGGTTACATCAGGCTCATTTCCATTTTCATCACTATCATCATCTTCATCGTCGGTAGTGAAGCTTTTAACGGAACCTTCATCGTCGTTTCCATCATCGTCTTCGGCTACACAGCGGAAGAAGTATTTAGTGTCTTCATCCAAACCTGTGATGGTAATCCCGATAGTATCGTCGTCGTTGGCGTCAACGGTTTCATCACTTGTTTCTTCATCAAGGTCATCATCGTCTTCGCCCCATTCGAACCAAACATCGGTATCTTCATCCCCTGCCTCAACATCACACACTAGCTCTGCGCTATTGTCATCAATGTCTTCAGCATTACGGGTAGTAACCTCTGGTCCGTCACTATCCTCATCCTCGTCATCATCGTCATCATCAGCGTCTCCATTTACTTCGAAACGAGCAACAACCCAACGAAGATTTTCTCCACCGGCATTAATATCGCCGATGTCCAATCCGCCACTTTCGGTAACATCCTCTGCGTCACCAGAAAATGATTTACTGTTACCAAATCCGTCATTAACGAATGTGGTTACGTGATCCAAATCGGTAATAGTACCGGAGTTGGCATATACCCTTACTGATCCACTTTTGGATCCAGCGTTATCGGCCCAAACTCTTCCTGTGAAAAGCACGCTCTCTCCGTCAGAGGCAACATTAGGAATAATGCTAACCCTAGCGTCGGTAGCTAGCTCATTGGAATCGTTGTGGACAAGTACTCTAATGGAAACCGTATCACCGATCTCGGCATATACAGTATCCTCCCAACAAGTTGTGCAGTTAGGACCCTCTTCTGTGAAGTTAAGTCCTCTTACCAACTTGTATGGACTACCACTAGCGTTGAAACTTGCAGCGCTGGCTGTTGGGACAACTGCTGGAAGCAGTGAACCCAAAACCATAACCAAAGCTAACAAAGCTGGAGCAGCCCCTTTATTTATTTTTACAACTCTATTCATTGTATTTATGTTTATTTTTATTTATTCAACCTTTTTGGAGCCTGACGACTCACTTTTAAACCCTCGAAATATATTCAAGAGCTTAAGAATAAGCAATAAGCTCGCGTAGGGAGGGGGATCCCGAAGGATCACCCCTCCCGTACGCATGTGTTCGGACTTACTTAGCCACCAACAGGTCCAGGCACGTGGACGGTCACCGCATCGGTGTCCGTGTCACCCTCGTCGTCGGTGACGGTGAGGGTGAACGTGTAGTAGGCGTCGACCACACTGGTCTCCCAGCATGGTGCTGCAACATCATCTGCATCCAAGCCCTGGTTAGACGTCCACGAGTACGACGAGATGGAGTTACCCCCTTCGTCGTTGTCGTGGGAATCCACCCCAGACAGACAGATCGTCGCCTTCCCCGAAGCCTCGGAGATGTAGACGTTGCCGGTCGAGTCTGCGTTCGTTGTCTTGGCAACGGCAGTGGGGTCGTGTGTCTCAGGCTCCGGAGTCGGAGCCGTAGTGGTCGTGGTAGTGGTCGTGGTTCCCGGTCCAGGACCGCCGCAACTACCACACCCCGTGGGGGGTGCAGGAGTTGTGACAGCGGTGATCTCGGTGTTGCCGGCGTTGTTGTCGCCGCCAGCGAACGTGCACTGCACGAAACCCCAGGGGACTTCGTTGGTGACGTTCTTCATCAAGATCTCACCATCCACGTTGATCCCCAAGAAGACATTGCAGTCCCCTGAGTTCTCGAACGTGGACTCGGCCTCCAACCAAGACTGGATCTCGTCCAGGGTGGCTCCCTTCTCGGC
>CAZSWG010000059.1:0-3137 GCA_964610795.1 uncultured Candidatus Saccharibacteria bacterium
TTTTAGACACAGATTTTAGTGCCGTAGTTCACTTAAGCGCTTTGAAGCTATTTCCATAGCCACAACTCTTGGATTAGTTTTTTCTTTTACACTTTTCTCTATTACCTCCTTGGTTATGGGAAGGATTTTTTCTTTGATCAAGGTAAACATCTGATTGTGAGTCATTCCTTTGTATTCCGCGTATGAAGAGATGACACCTCCGCTGTTAGCGACTACATCTGGGACTATCATGATCCCCCTACGGAAAAATTCATCTTCTATGTTCTCCCTCATTGGAATATTGGCTCCCTCAACTATTAATTTAGTCTTTATCTTGTCTTTATTAGATTCATTAATAACGTCTGTTACCGAAGCAGGGATTAAAATATCTGACTCTATCTCCCAGAATTTCTCTAGTGGCAATCTTTCTCCGGGACAACTGTCTAACTTTTCTTTCCCGCATATTACCTCGTCTAAAAATTTCTCATCCAACCCATCCTGGGCGAAAAGTCCGTACTTACTATTGGCAACCGCAACTGTTATCGCTCCCATTTCGCGTAGGAACTTATGGGCAAACATGGCTACATTTCCGAACCCATGAATGGCTATCCTTGCTCCTTTAATATCTATGTCTAAGGCCTCTGCTGCTTGACGGGTAGCGTGAGCTACTCCAAAACCCGTACTCCCCAGCTCGTGTGGAATTCCACAAACTTTTCTAAATCCTTTCCAAGTACACAAATTGGCTGGTTTACCAGTAGCAGCATTCCAATCTTTGGCTTCGTCCACAAGCCATCTGATCTCTCTCTCACCTACATTTACATCTGGAGCGCTGATATAGCGCTTCCCCAAGAATGGTTTAAGGGCCCTAGTAAAACTTCTGACATATTTCTCTTTAAGTTCCAAATCATCTTTTCCTCCTTTCCAAACAATACCTGCTTTAGCCCCGCCAAAAGGTACCCCTGCCAATATGTTCTTGAGGGTCATAGCACGAGCTAACCTAGCGACCTCCTCAGCTGTTACATCCGGTGTCATCCTGAATCCTCCCTTACCTGGACCAGCCAGGGTGTTATCTATGACCAAAAAACCCTCCATACCTATTTGGGGATCATAAACGCGGAGGACATTCTCTGGACCGATTACGTCTTTAGGAAAATCTTTCATCTTTACAACGTCTGGGGCATATCTTAACCTATTAGTTGCTTACTTTAAATGCGGGTGTCGTATAGTGGCTATTATATTACCTTGCCAAGGTAGGGACGGGAGTTCGATTCTCCTCACCCGCTCCAGAATAAGTATAGCGGACGTTTCATACTGTTTACTTGTCCCATCTTTGCTGTTAAATATAAACAGATACCAAGGGGGCGTAAGCTAGTGGTAAACCGCGGGTCTCCAAAACCCGATTCCTAGGTTCGATTCCTAGCGCCCCCGCCAGGTTATTTACCCTTAACCCTAAGAAATTTTTGTTTTCCTACCTGAAGTAGAAGTGTTTCTTTCCCAAGTTTAATTTTGGTGTTTGCATTAGTTACTTTCTCTCCATTAATTCTCACCCCTCCTTGTTCTGCTAATCTTCTGGCATCACTTTTACTCGAAGCCATAGATGTTTCGCACAGAAGATCCGTTAACTCATAACTTTTTGAAGAAAGAGCCTTGGTTAAGATGTCTTTTGGTAAATTTTTCTTGCTAAATACACTTAGAAACTCTTCCTTTGCCTTATTGGCGTCTTTTTCGTTGTAATACAAGGCAACAATTTCTTGCGCAAGACGTAATTTATATTCCATTGGGTTGGTTCCTTTCTTCTGAAGAGCTGTCTTAATCTCTTTTAATGCTTTGGTGTCTACATCCGTACAGAGTTCAAAGTATTTTGAAATTAATTTATCTGGAACAGACATAATCTTTCCAAACATATCTTTGGGCTGTTCAGTAAGAGCAATATAGTTACCTTTCGACTTACTCATTTTCTCCTTCCCATCTGTCCCCTCGATAAGAGGCACGGTTAAAATGTCTTGCTCCTTCATTCCATAGTGTCGCTGCACCTGTCTTCCCATTAGGAGGTTAAGAAGCTGATCGGTTCCCCCGAGCTCTACGTCTGCTTTAATATTCACGGAGTCGAATCCCTGCAAGAGTGAGTACAACCCCTCTAATAAACTGACCTTTTGGCCAGCCTTAATGCGTCCTCTAAAATCGGCTCTTTCGCTTATTTGATTGATTGTGGCTGCCTTAGTTAGCTCCAGAATGCCCTCTAGATTGTTTTTAGAGAGCCACTCGCTGTTATACCTAACTTCAGCCTTTTTAACGTCTATGATCTTCCCTGCTTGCCCTAGGTATCCCTTCATGTTGGACCTGATTTCTTGATCAGTGAGCATAGGTCTTTCTTTTGAGACACCAGAAGGATCACCCACTTTGGCTGTAAAGTCTCCTATAATAAGAATTATTTTGTGTCCTAAATCCTGAAAGTCGCGTAGTTTTCTTAAAACTACCGCGTGCCCAAGATGTATGTCGGGGCTAGTTGGATCTATACCAAATTTAACTCGTAATTTTGTACCAGAGGAAAGGGCCTTGGTTAAATGTTGGCGATTAATCAACTGATCGACTCCTCGATTAAGGATGCGATCTAGCAGTTCTGTTTTACTTAGCTTTTTTGACAACTTCATCAATAACGCCGTATTTCTTTGCTTCTTCGGCAGTTAACCAGAAATCTCTTTCTGTGTCGTCTTCTATCTTTGAGAGTTTCTGGCCGGTGTGAACGGATAGAAGTTCATTAACTCTCTTTTTAATCTTCATAATTTGTTTGGTCGCAATCTCTATATCAGTTGCTTGTCCCTCTACTCCTCCAACATGTACTTGGTGCAAAAGAATTTCAGAGTTAGGAAGGGCATATCTCTTTCCCTTGGCTCCCGCGGCAAGCAAGAAGGCTGCCATAGAAGCGGCGGTTCCCACACAGATAGTACGCACATCTGGTTTAATGAACTGCATAGTGTCATAGATCGCCATACCTGCTGGCACTGATCCACCAGGAGAGTTTATGTATATCTCTATATCCCTTTTCGGATCTTGGTTTTCTAGTAGCAGAAGTTGGGCAATGATTGAGTTGGCTACACCGTTACTAATGGGACCTCCTAGAAAGATGATGTGGTCCTTGAGGAGGCGGGAGTAGATAT
>CAZSWG010000060.1:0-3134 GCA_964610795.1 uncultured Candidatus Saccharibacteria bacterium
TACTATGGTTGGACAAAAGTTAAGCAAGAAAAACGCCTAGCACTCCTCTTCACAGTCTTTAGCTTGGTTTTATATGTAGCAATTTTCTCCCGCTTCAGCATAGCGATTACCTGATAAGTTGTTGCGGGGGTGGGAATTGAACCCACTACCTTGAGGTTATGAGCCTCACGTGCAACCGGCACACTCCCCCGCTACGCAAGAGGTATTCTAGACACCTGTTTTCTTATTGTCAAAAAGCCCCTTTGCCTTAGAATGAAGCATATATGGCCGATTTGAGCTCGATAGAGAAAAAAGCCCTTGAAGAGATTAGCAAAGCTTCTAGTAGGGAGGTACTGGAAACATTAAGGATTAAGTATCTAGGAAGAAAGGGGGAGTTAACCCTGGTTTTGCGTTCTCTCAAAGATTTATCCGCAGAGGAGAAGAAAACCTTGGGGAGTAAATCAAACACCTTGAAAGAGAAGCTTCAAGTAGCGATAGACCAAAGATTTCTTGAATTCGGGGAAGATAAGTCCCTAGGTGTGGATATTACTCGACCGGGTCACAAAATTGAAAGAGGTCACGTACACCCCCTGACTTTAGTGGAACGAGATGTACGAAGAATCTTTACCTCACTCAACTTTTCCGTTGTAGAGGGCCCAGAGTTAGAAAATGAATTTTATAACTTCGATGCCCTAAATCTTCCAGAGTGGCATCCAGCGAGGGAATCTTGGGATACCTTTTGGATCAAACCAGAGAAGGGAGACAAGGAGCGTCTTTTGCTTCGCACTCACACATCACCAGTACAAGTGAGATATATGGAAACCCACAAACCTCCTTTTCAAATAATCGTCCCTGGAAGAGTTTTTAGATACGAGGCAACAGATGCTACTCACGGAGACAACTTCTATCAATTCGAAGGTCTAATGGTTGGAAAAAATGTTTCGTTAGCAAACTTCAAATATATCATTACTAAATTTTTTGAAGAATTTTTTAAGGGACAAGATATAGAGTTTAGATTCCGTCCTAGCTACTTTCCATTCGTAGAGCCTGGAGTAGAAGTAGATGTGAGATTTAAAGGAGGTGATTGGTTGGAGATGTTGGGAGCAGGTATGGTTCATCCAAACGTATTTGCAGCAGCAAGATACAACCCTCGTGAATATCAAGGATTAGCTTTTGGAGTAGGCACAGATCGCCTAGCGATGATTAAATACAAAATCCCAGATGTACGCATGCTCTACTCGGGAGACTTAAGATTAATTAAACAATTCTAATGAGATTCTCATACGATTTAATAAAACAGTTAGTTCCCAAAGCTACTTCTCAAGCAGGAGTTATGGAAGCTATTACTATGCACACCATGCCCGCAGAAGATCCAAAGGGTAGTACTTTTGATGCAGAAGTTCCTAGCAACCGCTATGCAGATCTAGCTTCCCATATGGGGGTAGCCCTAGAATACGCAGCCATCACAGACAAGTCCCTGAAGGTTCCGGAGGTAGATAAATCATTTCCCGTCAAAGGTAAGGGCAAGATAGAAGTTAGGGTTGAAGAAAAGGACTTGTGTCCTCGATATGGCGCTACCCTATTCGAAATTGAAGGTAAGGGGAAAACTCCCGTATGGATGGCTAAAATCCTCGAGGATTGTGGTTTGAGGCCAATTACCCCAGTAGTAGATATCCTAAACTACGTGATGCTAGAAACCGGCCAGCCCATGCATGCTTTCGATGCGGATAAGCTAAGTGGTGCAGTTGTAGTTAGGAAGGCTAAGCAGGGAGAAAAGGTTAAAACCATTGATAATCAGGACTTTTTACTTACCAAAGAAGATTTAGTAATTACGGATCAAAAAAATATTCAGGCCATAGCTGGCATCAAAGGTGGCAAAGCATCTGAGGTTAGCGATCAAACAAGAAGAATTTTGATCGAAGCAGCTAATTTCGATCAGGTATCGATCTATTCCACTTCCAGAAGGTTGAGGCTTGTTACAGATGCCTCCGCGAGGTTTGCCAGGGGCATGAGCCCACATTCAGTAGAAATAGGTATGCAAAGAACTGCTTATCTACTTAAAGATATAGTGGGTGCGAAGCTTATAGATGGTCTAGACATCTATCCCAAAAAACAGGCAGGTAAAGTTATTGGTTTTAGTACTACAGAGTTTAATTCATTAACTGGCTTGAATTTAAAACCAACAGAAGCCCTTAAATATCTTGAAAAATTAGGATTTAAGAAAAGTACCATTAAGAGTAAAAGTAAGGTAGATGACTTTGCAATTTCAGTACCGCTCTTACGTTTAGACATCAATATTTTCGAAGATTTAGCAGAAGAAGTAGTGCGCCTTTGGGGAATTAATAGGTTAACTCCTATTGCTCCGGTCATAAGCATCCAACCTGCTACGGAAGAAGATATAACTATCTTCAAAGATAGGGTACGCAATATCTTAACCACTCTTGGGTATAGCGAAGTATATAGCTCTTCTTTTGTGAGCGGAGGGACAGAGAGTGCATATGAAATAGAGAAAGCCCTAGCAGTAGATAAGACGCATCTAAGACAATCTCTAGGGAATGGTTTAGAAAAAGCTCTTGAGGAAAATAAGAAAAACTACAAAACAGTTAAAATATTTGAATTAGGTAATGTTTTTGATCGCAAGTTGGGAGAGCGCACCAATTTGGGGATAGCATCCAGAGGAGATAAAGAAACTGCATTCTTGGAGTTAAAGGGATCGGTGGAGCAATTGCTCTCGGGTCTCGGATTCATGGAATTCACGCTTTTCCCGAAGGGACAGCTTTTGGCAATTGAGGTAAATGGAAATCTTGTAGGGGAGATAAAGCATATGGGGAAAGCGGAAGCTATCGCCGAACTTAACGCATCTAAATTGATGGAAATGGAAGAGGCGGAGTTTGAGTATCAACCACTATCTAAATATCCATCTGTGATGAGAGATTTATCTCTAACTCTAAGGAGTGAGATCAGGGTAGGAGATATATTAACTGCTATAGAGAATGCCGGAGCGAATTACTCAAGAGACGTTGACCTTATAGACTACTATGATCCCACCCACCTCACTTTCCGCATTGTTTTCCAGGCTGATAATAGAACCCTTAGTGATACCGAAGTGAACAAAGAATTCGACAAAATCGTTAGCTTTTTGAAGAAAAAATTCT
>CAZSWG010000061.1:0-3107 GCA_964610795.1 uncultured Candidatus Saccharibacteria bacterium
ATAGGCGGCAGGTGTAAGACTGGTAACAGTTTTAGCTAAGCCGTACTAATAGATCGCTCAAGATCCTAAAGGATCTTTCGCGATCTGCGTCCCGACTTCGTCGAGACTAAGATCGCTTTGGGTCCTAAACTTCTATCCAGTTTTCAGAGCGAGACACGCTGTAAGCGAAAGTAAAAATTAAAACCTTGAGATAAAAGCAATAGTGGCTTTAAACGAGAGTGAAATTTTGACTTTTAATTTTTGAATTTTAACTTTCTTTTAAGGCCGTTAGAGCGGGGTGGCTCCACCTGATCCCATACCGAACTCAGTCGTGAAACGCCCCAGCGCCGATGATACTTCTCCGGCAACGGAGCGGGAAAGTAGGTCACGGCCGTAATTGTAGGAAAACCCCGGTTAAACCGGGGTTTTTCTTATTAAAATTGATGCGGCCGTGCCCTGCGATAGTTATATCTGCTACATTGGTCGTTGCCATGTAGCAATCCCACTATCTAAGGTCACGGCCTTACTTTATTGGAAAAAACAGATCGCGGATTTCGCCGACGAGGTATAGGGAGCCGGTGATGACAATTATGTCGGTTTTGTTGGCTAGTTTTTTTGCTTTGGCTAGAGCTTCTCGAGGCCGTTTTTCAATAACTATATCACCAGAAAAATTTAGTTTCTTTAGCAACGCCGCTACTGCTCCCGCTGATAGAGCAAGCTGCCTGTTGGTATCAGCAGCTTGGCTAAATTCGACGACCACGAAAGCCTTGGCGCAAGCCATTATTCGCTTTAAAATTTCCGCCACCTCCTTGTTCCCCTCAAGGGTAACGAAGGTAGTGACAAAGATAAATTTTTGATTGGGCAAGACGTAAGTTAAAGAAGAGAGAAAGGTTTTGATTTTTACCATGTTATGAGCTGCGTCTAAAATAATCAATGGTCTTTTCTGGACTACTTCAAACCGCCCAGGGATTTTAACCTTTTCTAAAGCTTTGTAAATTTTCTTCTGATCGATTTTGAAACCAAGTTGGGGTAGTAAGCAGGACGCCGCTAAAGCGGTAGAAGCGTTTTCGATTTGAAACAATCCCGGAGCGGAAAGCGCAAGATTGCGATAAATCTTATCTTCCCACCTGAAATCAAAAATACTACCGGTCAGGTTGGCAGTCTTGATTTTATAACTAAAATCCCTATCTAAAAACGAAACATCTGAATTACAGTTCTCTGCTTTTTCCGAAATTATTCTTTGCACAGAAGGCTGTTTAGCCCCAGTTATCACTAAAGAATCTCGTTTGATAATTCCCGCTTTGTCTTTGGCGATTTTTTGAATGGTTTTGCCAAGCATCCCGGTGTGAGCTAAACCGACATTGGTGATAATCGATATTAAGGGGTTGATCACATTGGTGGCATCGAAAGAACCGCCAATCCCAACCTCAATTATGGCGATATCTACCTTTTCGTCCGCAAAATACTTTAGAGCAATAGCAACTAAAGTTTCAAAATAGTTGATTTTCAAGGGCTTCAGATCTTTCTCTACTTGAGTTATCAATGGTTTAAATCTTTCCACATATTCGCTAAATTTTTCCTTGAGCATCAGCTGACCATTTATTTGCGCCCTTTCCGTCACAATTTGTAGATGGGGGGAAACATGTAGACCAACCTTGTAACCTTGACCGGTTAATATACGAGACAAGAAGTAGGCTACGGACCCTTTACCAGATGTGCCACCAATGTGGATAAGTTGTAACTTTTCATGAGGATTTCCGCAAAGCCTTAGAAGATGGGCGGTTTTTTCTAGCCGTCTGTCAAGCGGTGTCCTTTTTGGAGATGGTATTAAAGTTTCGAGATATTTGTTTGCCTCTCGTAAATTGGAAAACAACATAGCTACATATTCTAGCATTAAATAGAGAAATTTTCTGGTGTTTTTGTTAAAATAAGCGGAGGCAACAAGATATTTCTTTGTGCTGAATCCAGAGAATAAGGAGGCGGGTACGACGACGGTCTTTGAGCAGGTACGCAAGCTCATTGCTGAAGAGTTGCGCGAGCAACTTTCGGTAGACGATTGATTATTGTCTAAGACCCGATAGATGACGTAACACTTGTAGGTAGATGAAAGGGATGTATAGTGGCTCGTATATGCGAGCCTACAGGATACTACCAAAAAGTGAATACGTCAGAGCGGCTAGTCTTTCCAAAGAAGCTAAAAGAAGGTTAGAATGGATCGATTGGTACCATTTCCACGGTAAGAAGGTTAGAGCAACCCTAAGACACTTCTCTCTATCTCCTGATACCTTCTATCTTTGGACACGGAGATTCAACCCTTATCACCTAGAAACCCTTGAGGATAACAAGAAAACCAGAAGACCATTGAGGTTAAGAGAGATGACTACTCCATTGCCGATACTAGAAAGAATCTACAATATTAGGAAAGCTGATCTATCAAAGAGCAAGTACGAGATCCATGAGGAACTGAAAAGAGAAGGTATCTTTGTAGCCCACAACGTAATCCAAAAGGTAGTTAACAGACATCTAGAGTTAAAGAACCTCTCTAGAAAACTGGCTAAACAAAGGAGAAAGTATTCAATAGCTAGAATTAGAGCAGCCAGAGAACTTAGAGATAAATCCCTAGGATCTCTAATCCAGATCGATACCAAACATCTGACAATCCTTGGGCCTAGGTTCTACCTTTTTGTAGCAGTAGATTGTAAGAGCAGACTAGCTTTCACGGAAGCCTACACTACAGCTTCTTCCCGTGTAGCAGCTGATTTTCTCTCCAAGGTTATTGGCTACTTTCCATTTCCCATTCAAGCAATTAACACTGATAACGGTTCGGAATATCTACTTAATTTCCATAACCTGATTACCAATCTTGGTATTACCCATTACTTTACCTATCCTTCCACTCCCAAGATGAATGCTAGAGTAGAAAGGCTGATCCAGACCCTGGTGTACGAGTTTCTTAACCTCCAGGCCGATTTAATTCCTGAGATAGACTACCTTAGAAGGAAATGTTCAGAGTTTAACTACATGTACAATTACCAAAGGTTTCACCAGACTCTGGGATACAAAACTCCGGCCGAGTATGTTAAAAGTAATTCAGGGGCTAGTGTTACGTGATGTATAGGTCCAGCACA
>CAZSWG010000062.1:0-3097 GCA_964610795.1 uncultured Candidatus Saccharibacteria bacterium
CACTTCTTTGAGGAAGACGTTACCTCCTACTTCCGGAACGGGGGCGCCACTGCGCGGGGCAAGCCCATACCTACCAACAAGGACAATCAGGTACTGAAATTCATGGCACCCAATCATCCCGCCGCGAAAATCTATGGTGACAGGCATCTCCCGCCGAAAACCACCATAAGATTGTCCCGACGTCCTGCTAGACCCGAAAAAGAACTGATCTGAGTTAGAAAGGCCAACGTGCAAGCTGACAATCTCACTATCAGCCACATTCTGAAGTTGAAACGAGATAGTCACACTAACCTCGTTTACTTCCAACTGAACGGGAGTACCGTCCTCGTTCGGCTCCGGCTCAACCTTTTGAACCGCTAAGGTCCCGATCACCGATCCATCACCACCCGACGGCGACGTTGGACTACCAGATTTGTTACACCCAGCACCAGCCACAACAGCCAGCGTCACGACGACGACAATGCGCCGAAGAAGTACGCTCGCCATAGTGATCTCCTTTTACCGATTGAACGGGTAAATGAGACAAACTGTATTACATTTCTGCTTTTATTATACCAAAGTTTATATGTGAAAGTCAAGCCCACCCTTGTGCATAACAAAAACCCCTTTAAATAAGCTATTTAAATGATTATAGAATCTGCCAAAGATTGATAACTCTCCCCTATTCATTCATACTGAATTTATGAAAACTATTATCTCTTGGAATGTAAACGGACTCCGAGCTGTGCATCGTAAAGGAAATTTTAACCATATACTTGCAGAAAAACCTGATATCTTATGTATTCAGGAAACTAAATCATTACCAGACCAACTCGCTCCAGAGCTTAAATCTCTAAAAGGATATCATTCATACTTTCACTTCCCTATTCAGAAAAAAGGTTATAGTGGCGTAGCCATATATACAAAGGTTAAACCTCTGTATGTTTCACGTGACATGGGTCGTGATGAATTTGATAAGGAAGGACGATTAATTATGGCTGAATATAAGGACTTTCTCCTCATAAACATATACTTTCCCAACGGTGGTGGGCCACCGGAGCGCTTACAATATAAACTAGATTTCTATAATTACTTCTTAAAATTCATAAACAAGTTACATGAGAAACATTCTAATATCATTTTTTGTGGGGATATAAATGTGGCACATAAACCAATAGACTTAGCTAGGCCAAAAGAAAACGAGACTCATGTCGGTTTCCTGCCCATAGAAAGAGCTTGGATGGACAAGCTTATTTTGAATAATTGGACAGACATTTTCCGACATTTTTACCCTGACAAGAAGGAAGCTTATACATATTGGGATATGAAAACATTTGCTAGAGAAAGAAATGTGGGGTGGAGAATAGATTATTTTTTCTCCTCTCTAGAGATGCTTGAAAAGATAAAATCTATAGAAATACTTGACAACATTTTAGGATCAGATCACTGCCCTATCAAATTAATGTTGAAATAGAGCCATAAATATAAAGGACATCGAAATCTGCTGGCAGGCGAGTTATCCACAGTTTCTACTATACAAATTGTCCTTTAGAAGATAGACTTACGAGTAGACGTCTGATAGATGTAGACTACCTCTGTAGAAACAGAAGTCAGACATTGGACATCGTTGAACATATCGGAAGATAATTTTGGTTGCTAGCTTTGGGCAAGGATGACGGATCCTTAACTTTATTTATTTTGATCCAAGGCATCCCATGAGCCCCAGCTCTTCAACTGGAGTATTCTTCTTAGACTCGTTTATCTGCTGGCGCAGAGTTGGCGGGTCAACCCCGTCCCGAGCTAGTCTTGAGGGCGGGTTTTTAATTACAAGAAAAGTGTCTTTTATTTTAGTTCTGTTTAGATGCTAGAAATTTTAAAAGTTCTTTATTTTAAGGGTAATTAGACAATATATTTGCAATCTGTGGATAATTATGTGGAAGATGTGTATTAAAAGACATATATTTAAGGTCAAATGTCCTTACTGATCTATACATGATTAGTATTATAGCCATTTTAATAACATATAGTTTCTCGTGAAACTTATATAATAAGGTTACTCATGAAACTCGATAAAAGAACATATAAAAGAAAAATTGGAGATATTGGAGAAAATATCGCTTGTGAATTTCTGAAAAGGAGGGGGTTTAAAATTATTGATAGAAATTACCTAAAGAAATATGGGGAGATAGACATTGTTGCTGAAAAAGATACTGTCATCCACTTTGTAGAGGTAAAAAGTGTTTCGCATGTAACGCTTGATAGGGGATCTGCGCAAGATATTTATAGACCGGAAGACAATATGCATCCATGGAAACTGAAACGTCTATCGAGAGTTATGCAAACATATTTATTAGATAAAAAGTTAGATTGCGACTGGCAATTAGATCTCGCCACAGTAAAAATTGATTTAGAAAATAGAAAGGGTGTGGTAGAAATCATCGAAAATATTATTATTTAGTTTACAGTAGTTATAGCGCGTAGTACCATTAATCAAGTTGAAATCAAAATAAATTATGCGCCAAAAAAATGGATTCACTTTTATTGAATTAGTTATAGTAATTGCCGTTATTGGTGTTTTATCGAGTATTATTTTAGCAAGTATTAATGGTTCAAGGATAAGATCCAAAGATAATAAAAGGATAGTTGATTTAAATAATGTAAGTCTAGCTATGGATCTATACTTCGACAAATACGGTGCATACCCACCATCACCACAACGATGCTGTGACAATAATGACTTTAAAGAAAATTTTGAAAGCATGGTTGGTGTCTTAGTCAGTGAAGGATATCTACCGGCAGTGCCTCAACCTCCAACTACAGATTATCCTTATATGCACTACCAATATCCAGCGGGAGAGGCTCAAGGATCTCTCATAAATACTGTCCTTGAAGGTATTAATCCAACGACTATAGGACCCCACAACTCTTGCCGGCCATTTAATACAGCCGACTGGTGCAGCAATACTGATCCTTCAACATATTTTTGTTTATGCCATCCATATTAATAATACAAAATGGACTTACAAGTCCATTTTGTATTATTGTGCGGGATGGGGGAATCGAACTCCCGACTACAGTTTGGAAAACTGTCGTTTTACCACTAAACTAATCCCGCATT
>CAZSWG010000063.1:0-2994 GCA_964610795.1 uncultured Candidatus Saccharibacteria bacterium
CTCGTTCCAGTCTTCTTGACCACAGGGCGTACCACAGTTCGAGCTGTTAACCAAAACTGCGGCATCGTTTAATCCAGCCTTGCCATACTGCACGTGAAGTCTTGTCATTGGCGTTGTTGTCCCAACGCTCACGTGGCCGCTGCTGTTCTCAGACAAGATCTTTCTCCATGAACCCCACGCAGCGGAGTAACGTCCCCGGAAATAAAGGCCAGCGTCAAGACCGGATCCTGACGCATACGGTATGGCAAATTGGGTTAGGTTGCCACTACCAGTCTTGGTAGTGCCATATTCAAAGCTGAATGGGTGGTAATAACCAGCAGGACCTGGACCATTTGTTGCCGTGCCTAAAAGCAACGAATATCCACTACCGGGACGAGCATTTGTACTATCATTCCAATCCAATGTGCCACTCGTAGCGTAGGCACCAAATCCACCAATAATTAGTCCATTAACATCTAACTTCGCTCCGGGGCTCGTCACCCCAATGCCAACGTTTCCACCAACCGTTACATTCCCTGAAAAAGCACCGTCCTTCCAGCGTTTGCTACCCGTTACCTGGCCAACATCAAAACTGTTATCCGCATTGGGCAACAAGTGATCATCGAATACGGCTGCCGTCACTCGTCCTATAGCTGATTGAATACTTCTCGTAACAGCGAATTGTGGATTGGACGCACCTATTGTCATTGCTATATCAACTTTTACAGAAGCGTGTCCCCCTTCAAATTCATACTTGGTTAACAGAAAGCGATCTACTGTTACTCCTGCACCAGTTAAAGTAGTTGTGGCGCTTTGCCCTTGAGTTAGATAGATACCGCTACTATTGGAGCTTATATATGTCGGGTCGGTACTACTCGCAGTCATGCGTAATTTCAACGTACAGTATTGACTACAAGCAGTACTGGTAGAAGTTCCTTCATACACATCATCAATGAGCGCAGATTCATTGACCAAGCTGTGTATGGTGTCTAGGGTGAAGTTTAGTTGCTGTGACAACTCCGTGCTATTAGCTTCTTTGGTTCTAACTCTTACGGTATTACTCAATATGGCAGTCAAAAGACCGGCGGTAATAGAAAGAGTAGCCGCATAAATTAATACCTCAACAAGTGTGAATCCTCTTTGGGATTTCATTACCGATTAATTATAGCAAAATTAGTTCCTGTGGATGAATAAAAGTTTCCCTAATTCAACTATTAGGATGTTAAAAAGACCAACTCCCAACACTCCCCATAGCCAAAGTGGCGCAAGGGCAACCGTCCCCAGTATCTCCTGAAGAGGTTGCCAATATACTGCAATGCCCGTTAGGCCAAAACCAATACCTACTCCTACTAGGAGATATCTATTGGAAAATGGATTGTGGGTAAAGATACTACTACCCAAAGTTCTGACAGAAAAAATGAGGAAGAGTGTATACACCGAGAAAGCGGCGAAGATAAATGTCCTTACTGTTTCAGGCTCAAAGCCCCTATGAAGCAAATATGAATACAGGAAAAATAAAACACCGCTGGTGATGGTGCCCGCAATCGCAATAAGAAATTTCATCTGATTGTTTATAAGCCCACCTTTTTTTGCGGGTCGCCCCATTACAGCAGTTCCCTCATCAAAGGCTAGGCCAACTGCTGGAAAGCTGTCGGCAAAAAAGTTTATCCAGAGAATTTGTAATGCATTCAAGGGGAGGGCTATCCCTGCAATTAGTGCGCCTCCAATCAAGATTAGTTCGTCCAATACGCCTGCTAAAAGATAAACGATTACTTTTTTAATATTCCCTAACACCCTCCTTCCTTCTCTTATGGCTTCCACTATGGTTTCAAAATTATCATCGAGAATTACTAAATCTGCAGCTTCTTTGGCTACATCTGTTCCAGAGCCGACAGCCACACCCACATCAGCACCTTTCAGTGCAGGAGCATCGTTTACTCCATCCCCCGTAACTGCCACTACTTCTCCTAACTTTTGATAAAGACCTACTAAGCGTAATTTATCCTTTGGACTTACGCGCGCAAAGATCACAATATCCTGAATGATTCTGCTCAAAGCCTCATCTGATAAAACCTCTAACTCTTTTCCGGTAATGACGCTGTTGGCTTTAATCTCCATACCCAACTCTTTCGCTACAAAAACTGCGGTTCCCTCATGATCTCCAGTAACAATCTTGGTTCTCACCCCTGTATTGAATATTTCTTGAATAGCTATCCCCACACCTTCTCTAACTGGATCTCTAAACACTAGAAGGGCCATGAATTTTTGATCCACGGCTACTCCCAATACCCTACTACCTCCATATGCTAAATCATTAATCTGTTTGAGTATTTTTTCTCTTTCTTCTTTTGATTCGTTAGTTTTTCCAATTAACACATCTGGAGCTCCTAAATACACCCACCTGCTCCTTCCCCCTATTTTTGCATGCACACCAGAATATTTGTCTTTGGAGTTAAATGGTTTTTTCTCCAATATCTGATTTTTCTTCAACACACTTTCAATAGAGATTTCCCTTTCTATAACGGCTTTTGCTATAGCTATATCTAGTGCCCTGCCACTAATGTGCCAATCTTCCGGTCTTCCCACAGAATTGCCTATGATGATGTCTGTATTAAGCAGAGCTAACTCCAACACCAATTCGTCTGGTTTGTCGCTGATGATGCTAGTAAGTTTCATCTTCGCTTCAGTTAACGTACCTGTTTTATCGGTGAGGATAAGCGTAGTGCCTCCTAAGGTCTCTGCGGCCAACAACTTTTTGACTACTCCTTTTCTCCTTGCTAAACGCTCCACACCCACTGCCAGAATAACTGTAAGTGCTATGGGTAATCCCTCGGGTACTGCTGAAACTGCAATAGCCACGGAGATTAAGAACATATCAAAGACCTCTATTCCTAGACTAGTTCCCAGAAGGAAGAGGGCCACGGTTAGTATCACTACTAAGATTCCCATCCCTATGGCGAATCTCTTAATAGATCTTTGCAATGGAGTCTCCGTCTCCATACCCGAACCAATCAA
>CAZSWG010000064.1:0-2932 GCA_964610795.1 uncultured Candidatus Saccharibacteria bacterium
GGTAAGTTTAACCAGACTCTAGCAGACCTCGACGGCTCTTTCTCCACCCCTAGTTGCGCGCTGCCACCAACACCTACAACCGCGACTCTTAACGTCAATAGCTCTGGTGCTTCTAATGTCGTGATCGCTAGAGTGAGTGGTCCTTCTGATATTGGTGGTATCACCAACTACACTCGTGTCGACACTAATTCTTTAAATATTTCAGCTGTGCTTAGAGCACCAGCTACTGCTAGCTCCACTAATTTTTCTAGTTGGACTGGATGTGATTCGGTAGATGCCTCGGGAGGTCGTGATTGCACCATCTCTGTTAACACCGGAGACACAAAAACTATCACAGCAAATTATGAGACATCCGCACCACCCCCACCACCTCCACCACCGCCAGTATGTACTCTACCAACTATTACCAGTCCACTTACAGCAGGCGTGACCGTGAACCAACCGTTCTCTTACACCATCACCGCTTCTACCACAGGTGCGGCAGCGACCACGACCACCTTCTCGGTAGCCACTTCCAGTCTGCCTCAAGGTCTTTCTTTCTCCACTACCACGGGCGTCATTTCTGGCACTCCGACGCAAACAGGGACCTTCAACGTAGCAATCTCTGCCACCACTGATTGTGGCACGGATGCTGAAGTTCTGATTATCGTAGTGAACCCAGTATCTCCAGAGCCATCTTGCCCTTTGCCAGATTCACTTGGTGACACGACACTAGAAACAATAAATGACAGTGGGGAAAAAACCGTACAAGAAATTCTAAATGATGCAGGCTACAGCTTGAATGCTCAAGCTGACCAAAAGCAATACCAACTTTGGAATGTGTCAGCAAATTCACAAGTAGAAATTGATACAAAGTTCATTGATGGAATCGCGGCTAGGACCTCTGTTTTTGGCTACTACGCTGACAGCTCTCTGACGAACTTCGTGCCGGTATTTAAAACTGCAAACATTGCCGGCTATGAATCAGTGCCTATGGCAGATGCCGGACCGTTTACAGTCAATACTGGTATAGCTGAGACTCTCGGATTTGCCATTAAGTACTTCAGTGGTGACTCAGAGTTAGGCATCTCTGCAACCGAAGATACTCTGACAACAGGCACCGACGACATGACAATTGTCTACAATCCTTCTTCTAATAAATATGTGATCGCATTTGAAGACTGGGTAGATGGCGACTTTGATTACAATGACCTCGTGGTGGAAGTGACGCTTGCTTGTGCAAGTAGTGTCCCATCTACCGACCTCTCTATCTTAAAGACAGCCGACAAGACTACAGCCAATGTTTCTGATACGGTCACTTACACAATCACTCTCTCAAACAGCGGACCAGATAATGCCACGGGTGTGACAGTCACGGATGTACTAAACTCCGGACTAAACTTTGTTTCGGCTTCCACTTCTTTAGGAAGTTACGCAACTTCAACTGGTGTATGGACAGTAGGTAACCTAAACAATGCTTCGTCTTCTACTCTCACATTGGTTACTACACTGAAGACCGGTCTTGAAGGACAGACAATACCAAACACAGCTACTACGACAGCTATGCAAACAGACTCAACACTAGGAAACAACACTTCTACGGTAAATGTTACGGTTAATAGTCCTTGTACGGTAAATTGTGGCGGTGGTGGCGGTGGATCTCCTAGTGCAAACCTTAATGTTGTAAAGATAACTGATAAACCTATTGCCAATGTTGGAGATACAGTTACATATACAATCACTTTAATAAATAATGGTCCGGACAACGCCACGGGAGTGTCCTTGACGGATACTCTACCGAGTGCGCTCAACTTTATCTCGGCAACATCTACCGCAGGTAGTTATGCCACAACGACAGGAATATGGACTATCGGGAATTTAACAAACGGTTCGTCTACAGTTCTAACTCTTGTGGCTACAATCAAAAGTGGTAATGAAGGAACAACAATAACTAATACTGCCATTGCATCAGGAACTCAAACTGATTCTACTCCTGCTGATAATACTTCTACGGTGAATATTACGGTTAATAGTCCTAGCGGTGGCGGGGGAGGCGGAGGTGGTGGTGGGGGAAGCGGGAGTGGCGGCGGTTCAAGTACTCCACCACCTACAGTATTTCCAGAATGTTTCTATCTGCGCGATTATCTGCGGAGAGATTTTGACAATGACCCAATAGAGGTTCTGAAACTACAGGCATTTCTCATCAATTTTGAAGGACATAAAGAAGTTTCTCTAACCGGTGTCTTTGATCAAGCGACATTTGACGCTGTATCTGAATTTCAGATGAAGTATTTCGACGACATCCTAAAGCCGTGGGGACACACTGGTCCTACCGGCTACGTCTACATTCTAACCACCAAGAAAATAAACGAGATATACTGTCAGCGTCTCTTTCCTCTCAACCAGGCTCAAATTAACGAGATCATCGCTTTCAGAGCACTTCTTGAGAGCTTGAGGGCACGAGGGATCGATGTCCAACTCCCACCTTCCGAACCGGAAGGGCTAGATACTTCAACCACCACTCCATCTTTGGTACCGGTAGTGGGAGAAGTAGAATCTTCTCAAGGACAAAATCTTCGCAATCTGGCAGCTGCCATATTTGCGCCACCGGAGAGTTTATTGGACATAGCAAAATGTCTCTATGAACTTTTACTAATACTAATCATTCTGTATATTCTAGGAAATGTCCTTAAAGATGTCCTTTATAAAAATGTCCCTGAGAATACTCGTAAGAGGTTCCTTGCTAAATGGCTTACTGTAGACATCGGTCTTATTGTGGCTCTCACGCTTGCATATATATTTGGATTGTGGTGCCTTATCTTGCCACTCGTCGTCGCTCTTGTGATCTCTCTCGGATGGACATTGACTTACTCTAAACATGACTCCATGAGAGCTTCCGTCAAGTCGTGGTACTTGGTTGGCTCTGCTCGGGCGAAATCAATGTTGAAAGAAA
>CAZSWG010000065.1:0-2907 GCA_964610795.1 uncultured Candidatus Saccharibacteria bacterium
CCCGTAAGGATTGTTCCTGCGAGATATCCTCCCAATGCTTCTGCGCGAAGTAAGAGACCGACCAACCCGACAGTCCCCGTTAGTATATCGCATCCTCCCCTACTTCAATGATCTAGATCGCTGAAGCATTCTTATGCTCATTCTTATGCTGTTGATGTATTCTTATGCTGTTAAAGCATTCTTATGCTGTTGATGTATTCAGGTTTATGATAGGTGTTTTTCTAGGTGCTTTTCGATGAAGTATTCATCGAGGATATTTTGTAGACTTTTGTCGATATCAGCTTTATTTTTAACCCCATCTTGGAAATTTTCCAATATATTATTTTGACTTTTAGCAAGCGCATACTGAGTTAATAATGAGAGCACCCTTGGTAATTGAAACTTAATAGAGATCGGAGGTAAATTCTTGGGGATATCGTATTTTGGTGGAAGTTTTGATACGACATTTTTTAATCCTTCCCCACCTTGATTTAGCCATGACCGAACTTTTGCAATTGTAGCAAAACTAGTATGTATTTTAGAAATAATAACTCTTTCAGTTTCATTTCCTAGTAATAATTTCGCAATCCGAAGCCTTTTACTTAGATTTTTTATTTCATTGGCTGTGAGGAGATCCTTTAATAGAAATGCTGTTTCTGTTGGGGTTTTGACAATTCTGAAAGCATTAATAAGATCAAATATTAGCTCTAATTCTTCGTCTCTGTTTGGCATGCTCTAGTGATCTAGATCACGATATCATATATTAGAATACGTTGTAAACAACTACTGTGTTGAAGAAACTTTGGTCTGTAGACTATCACACATCACGCCTGATGTGAAGCTAGTTTTTTCTGCGCGGCTCTAATTTCTTTTTCCGCTTCCTCTGCGGATTTGAAATCTTTTACCTTTACCCATTTACCTGGTTCTATAGTTTTATAATTTTCATAAAAATGCTTAATTTCTGCCAGAATTGGCGGTGGGACATCTTTAAGATTTTGGTAGACTCCGTTTATTGGATCGACGTTAGACATCGGAACGGCAATTATTTTGGCATCGACACCATTTTCATCTTCGGTCTCTAGTACCCCGATCGGGTGGCAGGGCATGACGACTCCGGGAACAACAGACTCGGAAGAAAGAATAACAACATCGAGAGCGTCTCCGTCCCCACCGAGTGTGCCTTTTATATAACCGTAATTAAACGGATACCTAAAAGCCGTATAGAGAAATCTGTCGACAGTAAGATCCCCCGTACTTTCGTCAACTTCATATTTAACGCCGGAGCCGATTGGGATTTCGACGAATGCCTTGAATGCGATCATGTGCTATAAATTCTAAATTCTGTGAGTTAAATTTACAAGTGGCTATTACGAAGAAGACCGAATGTTTGTCAACGACCTATTTGAAGTGATTATCCCAACTCTCAATAGTCAAAATACTTGCATGATATATATTATGCAAGTGCCATATCAAGATAAACAAAATTTATTTTGTTTTGATGACGCTAAACCTTGCGGAGGTAAACGGTGGATGGTTTTCTATCCGGCTTCTCCCAAGTCCGTATTGAACAAATGACGCGATAGAATTGGGAAAATCAGGAACACCTTGAATTAGGTGAGTAGTCCCCAAAGTCATAGAGACTCGACCACGACCGTAAAACCCAAATACAACACAATCTTTGTTGTCATTTAGGTCAACCCCAACCCATTCACTTTTCTGCCGATCGTAGCACCATGCCCAGGTGTGTGGGTCGTCTTGTCGGGAAAGTCTAAAACCTATGTCAAGTACGGCAGGAATCCCCCATGAACGAGCACAACCAACTAATGCAGCATGATACCCCAAACAGTCTTGGTTTGGATGATCGTATTCCGGACTAAGTAGTAAATCGTCTACCGATTTATATGAATCTCTTTGGTGTGAATATCTAAGTTTATCTTTTATGAAATTACCGAATGTTCCGATTACATCTCTGTCTGATATCTCCTTTATATTTTTATTCTTATATTTATCCCTTACAATATTTTGCAGCCAATTTTCTGGATTCCATTTGGTATATCTTTCATTATTCTCCAAACATTGGTGTAAAAATTTAGAATCGTTTGGAGGCTGACTTGGTGAAAATGGAACTATAAATTTTAATTTAGTCTCAGTGTTTGGCATAATACTTACTACGCGAAACCTATTTCTGTATGGTGCAAGACTAATTTCTTTTGAAGCCTTTTCCTTTGCGGATCGTCTTTCTCTGCCAGATCCAGAACCCGCGCTTTCATTTAATTTTTCGTCTCTGGGGATCGGGACTAGAAGCAAATCAGACACATCTTTATTTATAAAGCTTAGATTACACTCAGCCAGGTTTGGAATATTGGTTGACGGTGACATGGATAGTCACGGATTATAACACTTAGACATCTAAGGTAGCCAACTTCGCCCCTCGACTTCGCTCGGGACCGCGCTCGCAGATTTATACATCAAGTGTTGCGAGCTTGGCGTGAGTTTGGATATATTTCTTCCTTGGTGGAACCTCTTCTCCCATCAGCATTTCAAACATGTTACTGGCAGCTTCCGCATCTTCTACATTGATTTGTTTTAGAATTCGTCTTTCCGGGTCCATCGTGGTCTCCCAAAGCTGGGCGGGGTTCATTTCTCCCAGACCTTTGTACCTCTGGATAACATATTTTGCCCCGCTGTTATCGGCTAGGATTTTAGCCTGTTCCTCGTCCGAATATGCGTAATGGACCTCTTTTCCAAAAGTTATTTTATAAAGCGGGGGAAGGGAAGCGTAAAGGTATCCCCTATTAATTATCTCGGGCATGTGTCGATAAAAAAGAGTCAAAAGAAGCGCTTTGATGTGTCCGCCGTCAACGTCTGCATCGGTCATCATTATTACCCGGTGGTAACGGATTTTGTCATAATTCAAGGAGTCTCCGA
>CAZSWG010000066.1:0-2827 GCA_964610795.1 uncultured Candidatus Saccharibacteria bacterium
ATATTTTCTCCTCAAAACTTTTCTTATCAGAGAAAAGTTTTGAGCGTTCTTTGAGGTATGTTTCTCTGTCTATGTCTTGGGCTAAATACACGTCTAAGAGTCTTTGTATCTTTTCTGTTATCGCAGAAACCTTGTTTCGCATGTCCAGAATAATGACTGCTGATTCCTGCTCGGCTTTCTCTTCGTCCTCTTTCATTAATCTCTCAAATTCTTTAACCCAAGGACTAGGCATAGAGTGGTTATTAAGAATTTCGTTGACTTGATCCACTATACTTTCCTCCCTAACGAACGGCTCTTCACATTGAGCCGTTCGGGATTTCCTAGTGCATCGGTAGTAAATATGACCTTTTTGAGTTTCGGCAGTAATGAGCATCCCGCAAGTAGCGCATCGGAAAAGACCCATAAAAGCTTTTGGCTCAATTCTCGGCTTCATGGGGTGGCCTCTGTGAGCCATTACTTCCTGAACCTTATCCCAGAGCTTCTTAGAAATAAGCGGAGTATGTTTGCCTTCATGAACTTCGCCACTCCATTTGAAGTGGCCATAATAAAATGGGTTTATAAGTATTTTCTTTATTCTATCTTTATGAAATCTGTTTCCCTGTAGACTTCTAACCCCTCGCTTAAGAAAAAATATTCCAATATCTTCCAGCCGAGAATTACCCTGTGCGTATAGCTCAAAAGCTTCTTTTATAATCTTCCCTTTCTTTCGGTCTATGACTATGGTCTTTTTCCTAACATCATTTAAATAACCATTTGGTGCTGTGCCGGGAAATTCTCCTTTAGCCACTTTCGCTCTCAACCCCCGCTTGGTGTTCTGGCTTAAATCTCTAATGTATTGATTCGCCATTCCAAACTCAACGGACATCATCAAGACATTATCCGATGAGTGGTAGCTCTGATTATGAGTGAGAATATGCTGAATAACCTTTTCTTGTAAAAGCCATTGAACTTGTCCTCCATCTACCGGATTACGCGCTAGGCGATCCAACTTCCAACAGACTATTCCTTGCACTTCGCCTTTTTGAATCTTCCGGACCATCTCGTCAAACACTGGTCTACCGGGCATTTTAGCCGTGCGCTTTTCTACGAATTCCTCACTTATCGTTAAACTTTCTTTCTTGGCCAAAGCGCGTAGCTCGGCAAGCTGGGCTTCAATAGAAAGCACCTGCTTATCTTCTACATCAGTTGATTTTCTTGCGTATAAAAAATATTTCATAAGGAAAATTAAATCTCGGGAAGTGATAGAAGATTGTTTGTCCATTTGCTATCAGCATAAGTTCTCAAATATTTCGTTCCCCACGCAGATGTTTGAACTCCGACCCAAGCCACGTTTCCGAATTGATCTTTAACATAAGCCTGACCCCTGTCCACTTCAAAAAAGCGAATCATTTCAGTTCGGGAGCTTATTCCGGTCGCTCTTGTTTGTTCATTTGTCCACTGGTAGTCGGTAATACCTTCGTGAGGGTTGTAATGATTTCCATTATCCTTTCTAATCCCAATGATTCTTACGGCCATAGCTTTTGACTTTTAAATTTTTAATGTTATTGTATGTAGTCTATGCATAGATATTACATACCAATGCATAGATACTACCCTTTCTTCCTATTAATTGCAAGCTATGCCTAGATATTCCACCTAGCTGCCTAGGTTGTATGATATTCTAAATAAAACTCTAAATGGAACCGAACTTAATCTCTATTGGAGAAGCAGCTAAACGCTTAAATGTTTCCATAGATACCTTAAGACGCTGGGATGAATCCGGGCGGCTAAAAGCTGTAAGACAATCACCTGGTGGCAATCGCTACTATTCTGAAAAGGACTTGGATATTTTCTTACACGAACTATACAAAATGGCTTACGAGTGGGCCGTTAATGTTGAGCCGAGTGAAATACCGTCTGATTATTACTGCTCTGATAGTTCAGTCTTTCAATCTCGTCTTATAAAGATGCAGAATTTCTTGGCAAAATTTCCAGCCAGGGGTAATATTCTGTCCTTGCTAGTTGCAATAGCTGGGGAGATTGGAAACAATTCCTTTGACCACAACTTGGGAAATTGGCCAGATAAATCTGGAATATTTTTCGGATATGATCTTAATAAAGGTGAAATTGTTTTAGCCGACAGAGGACTTGGTATTCTCAAAACGCTCCAAAGAGTCAAGTCAGGATTGAACAATCATAGGGATGCATTGAGGGTTGCCTTTACTGAAATGATATCTGGTAGAGCTCCAGAAGATAGAGGTAATGGTTTGAAGTTTGTTAGAAAGGTCATTACAGAAAATCCTATAAGTCTACAATTCCAGTCTGGGGATACCGAACTGACAATATCGAAGGAATCATCCGATTTGAATTTTATGGAGTCGAGACAGTCCTTGCGTGGCTGTATAGCTTTAATAAAATTTTAAAACTATAATTAGGGTAATACACAACATGAATATAGAACTAAAAAAATTTGGGACAGCTCTCATTTCAAGACAGGCAGGCAAAGAAGCTTTTGCGGCTTTTCAATCATCACTAAAAGATATCCCAGGACGTGAGGATATTGTAGCTGATTTTGATGGGGTAATTACCTTCTCGCCTTCTTGGGGTGATGAGTTTCTAACACCATTGGTCCAACGTTATAATGGACGATTTAAACTAATGCACACAGATAATCCATCTGTGAAAACCACCCTAGAAATCCTTGAAAAAGCTAATAGTATTAAATTTGTCACGAGTAGTTAGGGAGCAGAATTTGTGCGCGCGGTGGGAGGGTGGGCAAGCGCACATACGAAACAGTACGACCGACCCGAACCCAAGTATTAAAAATCTCCCCTCCAAAATCTTCTGG
>CAZSWG010000067.1:0-2740 GCA_964610795.1 uncultured Candidatus Saccharibacteria bacterium
TAGTTTGCGTGCCGTAATCTCTTTGTGCCTCTCGATTAGCCTGGGTAATTTGGCAAAAGCATTTTGTAGATCTGCTACTAAGTTGGGATTACGTAGTGCCGCCGCTGGGTGGTACATGGGCATGATTAAGACTCCCTTGGAGAGAAAAACAGAGCCTTGATCGCGAGAAATTTTCCCCTCGGGTAGAAAATAGGACATAGCAAATCGCCCTAGTGGAACAATAACTTTGGGGTTTATGATAGCGAGTTCTTTTTCCAAATATGGTTTATACGCCTCTATCTCTTCGGGTAGGGGATCTCGATTTTCTGGAGGGCGGCGCTTTACAATATTCGTTATATAAACCTCCTCGCGTTTCCAACCCATGCCCTCTATGAGCGTACTGAGTAGTTGCCCTGCTCGCCCCACGAATGGACGCTTTTGTTGATCTTCGGTTGCTCCTGGAGCTTCCCCCACAAAGACTACCTGGGCTTGGGGGTTACCTTCTCCAAAGACTAAATTGCTGTTGAGAGGCAACGAGGAGTCTTTTGCAATTTGATCCCATAAGTCAGCTAGGGGAGAGGATATTGTCATAGGATAATTATACAAATTGGTTTATATTTAACTACGCAATGCATCGTGAAAATGAACTTTATTTTGAGGACCCCTTGCTAAAACTTGGCATTGGCACTCGTCTGTGGGTTAAATCTACCAAAAGCATCTTTAATATAGTGTCTTTGGTGGCCGGCTTGGTAATGATCTTCTCAGATGTGCCCCAAGTCTTCTACTTAGGAATTTTTTTGCTTGCTGTAGTCTTATATAACTCTCTACTAGCTAAACTTTTTGATATAAGGGGGAATTTTAGCGGAGGGAATCTCTTATTTTTTGTAGAGACAGAGGTGAGGGATGTATTGCAAAGAGCTAGTGATAGATCTGCGTTAATGGGAGGGAGCTTTCTCTTACACTTAACAAGAGAGCTTATTGAGACAGCTGGAGGGGAGGAGATTTTAAGGAGATTGAGTATAGAAAAAGAGGAATTTGCATCTCAAGCAGAAAGGCACATTGGAGAGGAAAAGCGTTTAAGAGAAACGAAAGCATGGAGATTAAGGAAGGCAGAGGAGTTGGTAGTTAAGGCGCTCACAACACAGATTGGGAAAAAACATCCAGTAACTACAGAAGATTTATTAAGGGCCATGGTCTATATGGATAACGAAAGGGTGCAAAGACTATTTAATATTTTTGGCGTTACAGAGTCGGTAATGGAAAACAGTTATCAATATAGACTAAGGCGCGTTGGGTCGAGTCAATAAAACATAGCCATGGTGGATATTAAAACTCAAAAAGAGATGACAGCAGGGCTCATTGTATATAGGCCAGAAAAAGAGGGCCCTAAGTTTTTAATCATGTATCACAGAGGAAGTTATTGGAACTTTCCCAAAGGACACATTGAATCTGGAGAAGAAAGTTTGGAAGCAGCTATTAGAGAAACTTGTGAGGAGACTGGGTTGAAGGAAGGTGATTTACGAGTGAGAAAAGACTTTAAGGTTTACGAAAGATTTAGATTCAAGGGTAAGGGTGGAAAAATTGAGAAAACGGTAATTTTATATCTAGCAGAAACCAGAAAAAAACAAATTGTAGTATCCGAAGAACACGAGGGATATGGATGGTTCCTATATAGAGATGCTAGAAAACTTTTTCAAAATTACAAAGAAAGCCAAACACTTCTAAAAAAAGCATACGACGCTATTCAGAGGAGACATCGTCACCAGAAGAATTCTTCTGAGAAGCCTGTATCCCAGCGCCCTGGAGGACACGCTTAAAAGTTTCTGGTTCATTCTCGGCCAAATCGGCTAAGATTTTTCTATCCAACTTTACCCCCGCCTTTTTAAGTGCCCCCATTAACTGACTATAGGTTATACCCTCCTGTCTTGAGGCGGCATTAATCTTTACTTGCCAAAGCCCACGCTTATCACGCTTGCGAGCCTTACGATCTCTGTATGCATAAGTCCAAGCTTTCAGTAGTGCCTGACGAGCACGACGTACTTTGCTTTTGCGATTCCATCGGTAACCCTTAACCTGGCGTAAAAGTTTAGTACGCTTTTTGACAGTATCAGTTCCCTTGCGTGCTCTTGGCATGGTTTAAATTAATCTATCTCTAACATTAGAGTGGTCGGCGCCACTAATACTTCTCATATTGCGCTTAAGACGAGTAGAACTACCCGTACGTTTGGCTTTATTATGTCCCAAACCCTGCTTTCTACGAATAAGCTTTCCGGTTTTGGTAATCTTAATCCTTTTGGTATAACTTTTCTTTGCCATAGTTGCTATCATCTATATAGATATAAAGCAGGGCTTATTCTAAGCAAGCCCGGCTTTTAAATCAAGTTTTGAGGCTATCCTATTGGATCTATCTGGGTAATTAGGCCCCTTCCACCCATTTTTATTTCATAGGTCATTTTGTGGGGGGTTTCTATCTTGCTAATAAACTCCCTAAGCTTAGTCTTGGCAAACTCTTGCATACCCTTTTCCCTGCCCCTTAGGGTTACCTGGATCTCAACCTTATGTCCTGCCTGGAGGAACTCCTCTAGGCGTTTGAGTTTGAAAGAGAGGTCATGAGCTCCCTCCCTAGGGCTTATCTGTACCCTTTTTGATTCAGGAACTCTTTGCTGTTGCTTTTTGAGCTCCTTTTCTCTTTGGTAGCGAAATTTATCGAAGCTGATAATACGAGCAACGGGTGGGGTAGCGCTCTCGGTTATTAAAACGA
>CAZSWG010000068.1:0-1342 GCA_964610795.1 uncultured Candidatus Saccharibacteria bacterium
TGCCTCTTAAGTATATGTCTTTTAATGCACACTTTCCACATAATTATCCACAGTTTAACTAATCTATGGTCTAGTTTTCCTTTAAATAAAGAATTTTTTAGAATTAGGTATTAGGGACATTATATCGCCTCATCGGCGATCCGCCGAAAAGGCGGAAACAAAACCGCCCCTCGACAAGCTCGGGGCGATTTGACCCCGCCTTACGCGAGATCGGGCCGCCTTCACTCTTGCGAGTTTTGGCGTGCCAAAGGAAGATTATTCCAGAGAAAGAGCAGGGCTCACGGGATGCACGGGACCAAAAATAGATAAAGTTGAGGGTTCGTCATCCTTGCCCAGACTCCCAAACCAGAATTAACTTCCGGTAACTGGAATGGCCTTCCAAGAACAATGCCTGGATTCTAACCCCGATTAGAGAACCGGGGGTATCCACCAAGCGCCTAGCACCATCATATCTTATAAAGGACAAAATACCAGAGAAAACTGTGGATAATTAAAATGTCCTTGATAAAGGACATTTTGACCTGCAACTAACAACCTACGACAAACAACAAAATGCATTGAATTTATTGAGTTTATTGTCGGTTGTAAGTTGTTTGGTTGTTAGTCAAGCGTAAGCTTGATAGGGCAATGATCCGAACCCAAAATGTTGTCAAGTATTTCCACTGATTTTATTCTTCCTAACATTTGTGGAGAGGAGAAGAAGTAGTCTATCCTCCATCCAACATTTCTTTCTCGGGCAAAAGTTTTCATATCCCAATATGTATAAACTTCAGCCTGATTGGGATAAAAGTGCCGAAAGACGTCTATCCAACCATGAGAAATAACTTTGTCCATCCATGCTCTTTCTATGGGTAGAAAGCCAACGTGAGTTTCGTTTTCTTTCGGTCTAGCTAGATCTATGGGCTTGTGGGCCACGTTTATGTCCCCGCAAAAGATGATATTCGGTTGTTTCTTGTGTAACTTATTTATGAATTCTAAGAAATAATCATAGAAATCAAGCTTGTATCGAAGTCGCTCCGGGGCCCCTCCACCATTAGGAAAGTAAATGTTTATAAGGGTAAAACTTGCCCCGAGCGAAGTCGAGGGGTATTCAGCCATAATTAGTCTTCCTTCCTTATCCATTTCTTCAATACCTATGTCACGTGAAACTTTTAAGGGTTCCTCTTTTGAATATATGGCTACACCACTGTATCCTTTCTTAACGGTAGGGAAGTGGAAGTATGAATGGTAGCTATTTGGGGCACTTAATTCAGTGGGGAGTTGCTCTGGTAGTGATTTAGTCTCCTGTATGCACAGGATGTCTGGTTTCATATGGAACACTTGTGCCAAGTTTCCCTTGCGG
>CAZSWG010000068.1:1352-2693 GCA_964610795.1 uncultured Candidatus Saccharibacteria bacterium
ATTTAGTATGAATGAATAGGGGAGAGTTATCAATGAAGGACTTCTTGTGTCCCCAAGCCCGCTCCAGTATCATATAGGTTGTATGGCCCTAAACCAGAAAAAGTACCATAATGCTGTCCTGTATTTGTGTCAAAAGCTTGGTGGTGAGGTGCGTGGCAAAAAGAAGCTGGCGAAACTGCTTTATTTTACTGATTTTGACTTGTACGAAAAAAGACAGCGATCTCTAACCGGAGATGTATACAAGGCTTTCCCAATGGGTCCTCTACCATCAGCATTTGAACAAATTACTGCGGAGATGACCAAGAAAAAGTTGCTTACTGTCGAAAATATAAAAGAGCGCGATGACTATAATGCCACAGAAATTTATCGTTGTATCGTAGAACCAGACACCTCCGTTTTCGATGGAGAAGAAAAGAAAATGCTTGACCGCATCGCAATAAAATATGGTCAGCTTAACGGTAAACAACTAGAGGAACTGTCTCACGCCGAAGCACCTTTTATTGGAACCGAATTAAAAAAAGAAATACCTTATGAACTAGCTTTCTATCGTGGTACAGATTTTAGTGATTTATGATCGAGTTTCTGTATCACGACGGCATTCAAAAAGAAATCGCCGTCCTTGAACGGCGATTTCGTCGTACTCGTGACGGTTTTACTGCGTTCGAGCGTTTGTCTGAGGTACAGTTTCATCCAACCAATCCAAAACAAATCATTGCCCCCGCGAAACTTCATCGTATAACACAAAACGATATTTGGACGATGTGGAAAGTAGAACTTGTTATACCGAATTCCGGTTTGCGTCCCAATCAATATCCAAGAATGTGGTTCGGTGTCAAAGGAGCTGTCGTTGCCTTTTTATGTATTTCGACTCATATTGATAATTATGCTGATGCAGAAATGGATCAGTTGGCGCGTTCAAGAATCACAGACTTATTCTAATTTGTGACACCAACTACCTATTGAGAGGAGTTTTCACTATAGTATCGCCCTAAGCCCGTTGACATTCCAGGCCTGCCTGCCGGCAAGGCAGGAGATGATAGATTTCATATTTCCCACTAACTTTACAGCAGAACAGCAAGTAATGCTAAAAGATGTGATGTTGCAAAATCAAACTTTATATGTTATACTCGAAACAGACGGAGTGGCTGTAAATGACCCACAACCTGCGAGAGGAGGAGGAGACAATGAAATGCCTTAAGTTTGTCCTCAGCGGAATGGTTCTTGTTTTTCTGGCGATGGCGTCCTCGGCCTACAGCCAAGGGGGGCCGCCGGACACGTTGGAGAACCGGCGAATCGCCGCCGAGCGGTATCTTACGGCAGCGTCGCCAGCCGAGATTATTG
>CAZSWG010000069.1:0-2656 GCA_964610795.1 uncultured Candidatus Saccharibacteria bacterium
AATTTTTTACTGGACATGGACACTTTTTTTGATGTAACACACATATCATATAATCTTCATTATTTTTTTGAAAACTTCCAGTGTACTGTTTTCTGTCTTTGGCATCTGAATTTAACTCAAACTCATGCTGATTTCTATGACTATTAAATGACCTTGAAGGAACATAATCCTTGCAATAATTACACCATCTGAAATGACTCATACTGTCAGTTGATCCAGTGTTGTAACTTTATGGTTTAAATTCTTTTGAACTTCATAGAATCTTAGTTCTGAGATTAGACAGTCATTATGCAATTGAAAAGACCTACGCAATGATATTTTAATATCACCCATTGAGTAATATTCCAGACAACACTGTACATCTGAATCTACAAAGTCACCGTTACAACGCCTGCTCAAACACCCGCGCCGACTCCATCGCCTTCACCTTCACCTTCACCTACTCCAGGCACAAGCGGAGGAGGGGGTGGAGGAGGTGGAGGTGGTTCTACTTTCACACCCTCTCCCTCCATCTCTACGGGTTCGCTTCTGCCTGCCAACTTCAGTTCTTTAACTCAAGCCCAAAAGATTGCAGTCCTGACAGCTAAGATTGTTGAATTGCAAACTCTCATCAACACTCTACTAGGCCAGGCTCAAAATCTCACTTCTGCCACTTCATTTACGAGTAATTTGTACATTGGGTTAAGAAACTCCGATGTCACTAGCTTACAGGTCTTCTTAATCAATCGCGGGATTCTTGCTCCGGGGAACAACACCGGATACTTTGGACCCTTGACCGAAGCCGCAGTTAAGACCTTCCAATGTACCCAAGGAATCATTTGCTCCGGCACACCCCTCTCAACTGGCTATGGAGTAGTGGGACCAAGGACACGAACCTTGCTTAATACCCTGAGGTAGATAGAGCCTTAGATAGAGCCTTAGGCTCTATCTATGATATGCTTATCCGATGAGGAAACAGCCAATTTCAACAGGTGAGTATTATCATATATACAACCGCGGTGTAGATAAACGTGATGTTTTTAGCGATAAATTAGACGTTCGTCGTTTCATTGAAAGCGTATGTGAATTTAATAAAATCGACGGGATAGGCAGTTTGACAAATCTAAGGAAAACTCAGATAGAGTCTAAACCTCTTTCCGAACCGTTAGTCGCGATTGTCGCTTACTGTTTCAACCCAAATCATTTTCATTTTATTTTAAAACAATTAGTAGATGGCGGGATAGCAAAATTTATGCAGAAATTACAAGGAGGATACACCTACTATTTCAATGTCAGAAATGCTCGCACCGGCTCTCTTTTTCAAGGAACTTTTAAATCGCGTCTGATCAACAATGAAAATTATTTTAAAAAAATGCTGGGATATGTAAATAACAATAATGAAATCCATGATATACCAAAAAGTAAAACCAACCTCGTGTTTTCCAGCAACTACGAATATGAAAGCAATAATTTCAAAATCGTCTCAAAGGCGGAAGGAGAAAGAATTTTAGGAATTTTTAATGGAAGTAAAAATTTTTTAAAACATTGCAAGGAAATTGTTTCAATTGTAAGAAAAGAAAAAGGGAAGTCCTCTCTTTTGGAAGAAGATGCAGAGATAGAGCTTTAGGCTCTATCTGGTTCTACGGGTAGTTGCGAAGCGATATGTGTTAAAATAGACCTATGGAAACGAGGATTGTTAAAGATAAAGTCACTCAAAATGAGCTAAAGACTTTAGCCCACGAGCAGTATGGCGATATCATCAAGGCAGTAGTGGACGTAAAGCAGGAAATCTTGGGGGTTGGTGGCGAGCTTCATATTGATATCCAATCACTTTTAATTGAAAAAGAAAATTCCCAAGGACAGGATACCTGGGGCATAAACTTATATCTAGAAAAGGCAGGGAACGACTTTATCGAATTCGATTCCATGATTAATCTTAAACCGCTTTTGGGGAATAAAACACGCGGGATAGGGAACCTCGACATCCAGGACAGAATTCGGGAGATTGTGGGTAAATTAATTAAATAGTATGGTTGGCGTATCAAAAGAAAGGTGGGGGACATTTACATTGGCCGAACAGCTCGGCAATATCGGTAGCGAGGTGGGTCGTGCCGCGAAATGGGAAGGAAAGGACGAAAATTCTTTTTGGGGAGCAGTGACGCGGGCATTGGAGCTTCTCGACTTAACACGAATGGATAGGCGATGGAAAAGTCGACGGGTGGAAATTGACAGAGCCAGAGAAGTTTTCTCTGATGCAGTGCTGGGAGGACATGAATATGATAGTTTTCTCCCAGACGTGGAACGTTACTTTATGCAGTTTGCATATCTAGCTAACTCTCATAGAGTGTGATATAATGGTAGCGGTATCGGATAGTTGATCCGACGTCACAGTCGGATAGGAAAGTCCGAACATTCGTTGTGAGATGTCGCGCATGCGCAATTTCACAAAAGGGTAATGGGTAATTCCCATCGGGAGTAATCCTAGAGATGAGAACAGAAACGACCCGGTTAAGTCCGGCTGAAACGAGCAAAATTCTTACCTGAATGCAAGGCCGTGCCCCGATTCGCTTTTGCGAATCGCGGGAGTGCCGCTTGACCCCGACGGTAACGTCGGGGCTAGACAAATAACTATCGTTAGTCGCCTACGCTAAAGCTATGGCGTACTGATACAGAATTC
>CAZSWG010000070.1:0-2632 GCA_964610795.1 uncultured Candidatus Saccharibacteria bacterium
CATTCCAACAAGGTTCGCAACACCACCAATGCCCCCACAAATATAGATCTGCTCCCTTTGGATCAAAGCCTTTCTGTTTTGCATCAGTGACAGCCCTTGATTCGCTATGGTTTTTAGGGTGACAACCCTCACAAAGCTCATATCCCTGGCCGGTCGGGATACCTCGCTTCACCCTTTCGCACTCGTGGCTCTCATGATAATCAGTACCATTACCACTAATTCCTATTATTGCCCCCTCCATTACTACCGCGCTTCCTGTTGGCATAGTCTTGTCTAGGGAGTGTCCCCTAGCATATTCCTTGGCAACTATCATGAACTGATTATTACTAGGGACATAGAGAATTTCACGTCCTTTTGGAAGATATGGATAATCTATTTTTGGGTCGGACATATATGGGATATACTATCAGAATTAGGAACCCATGACTAAATACGACCTCATATATCAATCTTTCCTGAAAAACATCATGCAGAATGGCATTACTGAGGTAAATGCTCGCACTGGGCATGAGACCAAAATGATACCTGGGGCACATTTTTCAATAGATGTGGAGAAGGAGGGGTTTCCTCTTTTAACTCTTCGTAAGATTCCAATAAAAATCTTTGTTGCTGAACAAATTTGGTTTATTAGTGGTAGTCGTAAGCCAGAGGATTTCTTACGCGACTTCACTAAAATCTGGGATGACTTCACTAACCCAGGAGATGTAGTAACGGTGGCTTATGGATACAGGTGGCGCAAGCATTTCGGGAGAGACCAACTTGGAAAATTAATTGAGTTATTAGAAAACGAGCCCAGCTCAAGACATGGTGTGGTAGTCACTTGGGATCCATCTACAGACGGATTGGGTGGAGTGGTAAAAAAGAATGTTCCCTGCCCATATACCTTTACGGTGAACATAATGGCTGGAAGACTTAACTTACATAACATTGTCCGCTCAAACGATATGATATTGGGATTTCCACACGATGTTGCTGGATTTGCCCTACTACAAACAATTCTTGCTCAGAGGCTTGGAGTAAAACCAGGGGTATACAGCCACTCGATATCAAACGCGCATATTTACGATATTCATTACGAAGCCGCTAAAGAAATGATTGGAAGAAGCAATGATCACCAAGCTGTTTTTATCCATCTCCCAGAAAATGCTTTCTCGAGGGCAGAAGTAAAAGATATAAAATTGGTAGAGGAGATCGTCGAGGATATCTCTAGCCAATACAATCCCCTCGACTCTATTAAGGGATTAAAAATTGTTCTATAGTTTGACCAATATGAGCGTCCTCGTTAAACAACAAATTCTAGAAAGGATTAAAGGCGGTGGTTTAGCTTTTAAGCCGGGACTGGATAATCTCCAAATCCAAGGTCATTCCGTAGATTTGAGGCTGGGTTTCACTTTTATGATTCCTAAGGTTTGGCGGCCAAGTGATGGAGGACGCGAGGCAGTAACCTTAGACCCCCTACACAGCATTGGCGCTGCCCACTTCGATATTGTAGAGCTTGAAGAGGGTCAGCACTTTGACCTTCTTCCAAATGAATATATCCTCGTTTCTTCACTCGAAACCATAACTATACCTAAGGATTTAATGGCCGTCCTTTATCCAAGATCTTCGGTTAATAGAAGAGGACTATCTGTAGATTTAACCGGGATCATTGATGCTGGATATAGTGGTAAATTGGTTTTGCCTGTTCGTAACAACACTCGCAGTCAAACCGTAAGACTCTACCCCGGGGAAAGATTCTGCCAATTAGTATTTCAACAATTAATGGGTGAGATTGAAACCAAACAAAGTCGTCATCATATGAAAGACGTAGCCGAAGGATTAGCAAAAGAAGATGAAGGAGAAGTTGATCTCATCACTAAGGGAGATATAAATAAGCTCAAAGAGGCTTATCCTCTAGACGAAAACGCCAAGTAAAAACGCATGGCGAAAGTAAGTATCATTGCGGGTATTGGAAAATACGATAACGCATTAGGCAAAAACAGCGATCTAATCTGGCGTATTTCTGCAGACCTTAAAAGATTTAAGGCTCTCACTATGGGTCACCCAATTATCATGGGACGAAAAACTTTTGAATCAATTGGTAGGGTGCTTCCTGGACGTACCAATATTGTTATTACGCGTAATCCACAATACCAAGTAGAGGGTGCTCTTGTGGTTTCTTCCCTAGATGAAGCTATTAAGAAGGCTGAGGAGATAGATAACCAAGAAGTATTTATAGTCGGTGGAGGGGAAATTTTTAAACAGGCTCTTCCTATCACAGATAAACTTTACCTCACCCTAATAGATGCTCACACCAACGAAGCGGATATATTCTTTCCCGAATACAAAGAAGATTTCACTAAAAAAACTTTTGAAGAGGAGGGTGAAGAGGGAGATCTAAAATATACTTGGGTGGATTTGGAACGAGGTTAAAGCCCAAGCTCGCCTCTTGTAAGTTCCCAAACTTTTTCGTGGATTTCCTCTGGGGTTAATTCTTTGTCGTTTTCCACACCGCTAACTATTTTAAAGTTATCGTAATTAGATGCTGCCCACAAATACGATGCACGTGCTTTTTCGATATGATCGAAGTTGGTCTCATGAGCATCAGAGTTTTGTCTTTCAGTAAGACGCCTTTTTATAACATCCATTGGGT